>JAYTWT010000111.1:0-16696 GCA_043743295.1 Alphaproteobacteria bacterium
TGCGCCCTGACACTGCAGAATACGCGCCGCGGATTGTCTGAGTCTTGACATTCCTCGATCCGCGACTGGATCACAAGCTTTCGCTCGCCTAAGCGACAACCGATGGCGAGTCGGCCCTAGAGTGGGGCCTTCGCCTTTCCAAATGGGAAACGCGCCAGAATGGCACAAGACGCAGCATCGGCGGACGACCCCATCGTGGCCTTCGATTTCGATGGTACGCTGACGATCAAGGATAGTTTCACGGCGTTCCTGGTGTGGCGCACGCCCCTGGGTCGCCGGGCGCTGGGGGGCATTCGTCTGATTCCAGCCTTCTGCCGCTATCTGTTTCATCGGGATCGAGGCCGCATCAAGGCCGACGCGGTCGCTGAGTTTCTCCGTGGCGTTAGTCGAGACCAATTGGAATCCGATGCGCGGCGGTTCGCCGAACTGCATTCACGCAGCTTGTTACGCCCGGATGCGGTGATGGCCTGGAAGCGTTGGCGCAATGAGCGCGTGCGCCTGATCATCGTCACCGCCTCGCCGGACATCGTGGTCGCGCCCTTCGCGCGGGGCCTGGGGGCCGACGACATCATCGGAACGCCGTTGGCCTTTGATGAGCGCGACAGGATCACTGGGGCCTTTGCCTCGCCCAATTGCCGGGGTCCGCAAAAGGTCGTGCGGATGCGCGCCGCCTATGGCGAGGATCTGGTGGTCCGCGCCGCCTATGGCGACACCACAGGCGACACCGAGATGCTGGCGATCGCGCAGGAGCCCTACTATCGGGTTTTCAAGGGCAAGCCCTAAGCGGTTCGCCCCTAGCCTTAGTCCTCGTCGCGGCTTTCCCAAACCTTGTCGACGATGCCCCAGTCGCGGGCTTCTTCGGCGGTCATGAAGTGGTCGCGGTCCAGCGTCTCCTCGACCACCTCGATCGGTTGGCCGGTATGCTTGGCATAGATCTCGTTCAACCGGTGCTTGGTCTTGATGATGTCTTCGGCGTGGCGGCGAATGTCCTGCGCCTTGCCCGAATAGCCGCCCGAAGGTTGGTGTAACATGATGCGAGAGTTGGGGAGCGCAATGCGGCTACCCTTCTCGCCTGCCATCAGCAGGAATGACCCCATCGAGGCCGCCATACCCAGGCAAAGCGTGATCACCGGGCTACGGATATATTGCATGGTGTCATAGATCGCCAGACCCGAAGACACCACGCCACCGGGCGAGTTGATGTACATCTGGATCTCCTTCTTGGGGTTCTCGGCTTCAAGGTGGAGCAGCTGGGCGCAGATCAGCGCAGCCATGCCATCCTCGACAGGCCCGGCCAGGAAGATGATCCGATCCTTCAGCAGGCGCGAGAAAATGTCATAGGCACGCTCGCCCCGACTGGTCTGTTCGACGACCATCGGGACCAGGCCGAGAGCGGTTGTGACGGGGTCACGCATGGGAAGTCCTTGCTTGGATTTGACGCCTGATATCGCGTGCGCCGCCCCCATGCGCAAGGCGTGTCAGGCCGCGATGCTGGATATCCAGGTCTTCAGGACGCCCATCACCTGTTCGTTGGACGCGTAGCCGCGGGTAACCACGCCGAAGACCCCGTTCTCATCCGGCCCGCCGACCAGGGTGGGGAAACCCGTTACCCCCGCACGCTGCGACATCGCATAGTCCCGCCAGGTTTCGGTCTTGGCGTCCTCACTGGCCCAGTCGTTCAGGAACGCTTCGCGGTCCAGGCCGAGGTCCGCAGCCAAGTCTCCCAAGACCTCGGCGCAAGTCACATCGCGATTCTCGGCGTAGAAGGCCCGCTGCGCCGCAACCAGATAGGGTATCGCAAGGCTCTCGTCATGGCGCCTAGCGATCACCACCGCGCGGGCCGCCGGATCCGTGTCGTAGATGAAGCCCTCGCGGTCCAAGACCGCGGCATCGAACGGCAGGCCCGAGGCCTCGTGCACATGGGTCCAGTGGCCAGCGATATCGCGCTTGGCCTTCTCGGTCATCGGCTGCTCGTTGCCGGGCCGCAGACCGCCCATCACCACGCGGATGGGAAGCGCCCGCCCATAGAGCCGGCCAATCTGCTCGACCACCGGCGAAAACCCGTAGCACCACGAGCACATCGGGTCGGCGAAGTAGATGAGATGCGGTCCGTCCACGGTAGCCTCCTGTCGGGAAATCATCGCAGCGATTTTCCGGCCCGTCACGCACCCTCTTCACGAACCCCGCCGGTTGCGCCAAGCTTTACGGCATGGCGCACGATCATCACGACCACGGGCATAGCCACGACCATGGCCAGGACCCACCCAGCGATATGGCCCTACGGGTCAAGGCGCTGGAATCGCTGTTGATCGAAAAGGGTCTGGTCGACGCGGCGGCGCTGGACGCCATCGTTGATCACTTCGAGACCCAGGTGGGTCCGCGCAACGGTGCCCGCGTGGTGGCCAAGGCTTGGACCGACCCAGCCTATCTAGCCCGCCTGCGGCAGGACGCCACCGCGGCCATCGCCGAGTTAGATTTCACCGGTCGCCAGGGCGAACATATGGTGGCGGTCGAGAACGGTCCTGGCCTCCACAACCTCGTCGTTTGCACGCTCTGTTCCTGTTATCCCTGGCCGGTGCTGGGCCTGCCGCCTGTTTGGTACAAATCCTCGCCCTATCGCTCTCGCGCGGTGATCGATCCGCGCGGCGTGCTGGCCGAGTTCGGAACCGAATTGCCGCAGGGTTGTGAGGTGCGGGTGTGGGATTCCACCGCCGAGGTGCGTTATCTGGTGATCCCTGAACGGCCCCTCGGCACGGAAGGGCTCTCTGAGAGTGAGCTTGCCGCGATGGTCACCCGCGACGGCATGATCGGGACCACCCTGCTATGAACGGCGTTCACGACATGGGCGGCATGCACGGCCTCGGACCGATTGACCCGCTCCCGAAGGAGCCGCTGTTCCATCACGACTGGGAGAGCCGGGTCCTGGCGATGAACATCGCCTCGCCGACCCGCAGCAACATCGACGCCGGACGGCATCAACGCGAGTTGATCCCCGGACCGGAATACCTAGCGATGACCTACTACGAGAAGTGGTTCCGGGGGCTCAGTGAGCGCCTGATATCCCGAGGCTTCGCCACGGCGGAGGAGCTCGCCAGCGGGCATACGGTATCCGGTACCCCGCCGGCCACGCCGCACCTGAAACCAGACGGCGTCACCGCCGCGATGACCCGACCCGGCAGCTATGTCCGTGAGGTCACAAACGCACCGCTGTTTGCACAGGGTGATCGGGTCAGATGCTTGAACCTCAATCCCACCGGCCATACCCGCCTGCCCCGCTATGTGCGCGGATGCGTCGGCGAAATCGAAACCTGGCACGGTGCCCACGTCTATCCGGACAGCCACGCCCACGACGCAGGCGAAGACCCGCGCCACCTCTACGGCGTGAGGTTCTCAGCCCGCGAACTCTGGGGGCCGGACGCACACCCCCGCGATAGCGTGCGACTGGATCTGTGGGAGCCCTATCTTGAGCGGGCCTGACCTTGCTGACCTGCCGCGTCTGCCGCGCGATGCCGAAGGGCCGGTATTTGCAGAACCCTGGCAGGCCCAAGCGTTCGCCATGGCCGTGAGCCTGCATGAAGCCGGCGCGTTTACGTGGCCGGAGTGGGCGCAGGCGCTCTCAGCACAACTCGCAACCGATCCGAGCGATGATGGCTCGCGATACTATGAGCATTGGGTCGCTGCGCTGGAGGGCCTGAGCGCAGCACGCGCCCTGGCATCAACAGAGGAACTGGCGGCGCGGAAAGACGCTTGGTCAGACGCATATCGACGGACGCCGCACGGACGTCCAGTCGAGCTTTAAGCTTCAGCCGGTCCGGCGCATCTGCGACTTGGTTTCGCGCTTTGTGCGGGCATCGACCTTGGCCTGCGCCTTGCGAGCTTTGCGGTCTTCGCGCTTGAGCTGGAGCATCAACTCTTCGTCGTTTTCCGCAGCCAGTCGGCGCGCTTCCTCAGCGTGGACCTTGGCCAGACGCACGGCGTCCTTGTCAGCCACGCGCTTGGCGCGGACCTCTTCGATTTCGCGGGCCTTGCGCTGTTCGCGGCTCTCAAGCACTTCCGCCATAACGGTCGGCTTCGGCTTGAACTTCTCCAGAAGGGCTTTGCGCGCTTCGGCCTGGGCCGCGAGACGCTCCGAAAAACCCGGCAGGACTTTGTTTTCTCTCATGTGTGCTTTTTGCTAGTGTTCATGTCCCGAAGGGGCGGATCCCCGTCGGCGGCAAAGGGATGATCAGCCGACGATGTCGGCGTCGGTGAAGAATTGAGCGATCTCGAGGGCGGCGTTCTCTTGGCTGTCCGAACCGTGAACCGAATTCTCGCCGACACTTTCGGCATAGAGCTTACGGATCGTGCCGTCAGCAGCCTGGGCCGGGTTGGTCGCGCCCATCGCTTCGCGGTAGCGGGCCACGGCGTTCTCGCCTTCCAGAACCTGCACCACGACCGGCGCGGACATCATGAATTCGACCAGTTCGCCATAGAACGGGCGCTCGGCGTGGACCTCGTAGAATGTCTTGGCTTGAGCCTCGGTCATCTGGATGCGGCGCTGTGCGACAATACGCAGGCCAGCAGCCTCGATCACCGCATTGACCGCGCCGGTCAGGTTACGCCGCGTGGCGTCCGGCTTGATGATCGAGAAGGTACGTTCAGTCATGGGCTCCGTGGGGGCTCAAGGGAAATGGGGAGGTGCACGACGCCAAGTTCGCGCGGTGGCGGCGTCTATATCTCTATCTTTGGGCGAAAGACAACCCGCTGACGGCGATGACGTGGGACGCAACGTCTGCTAGGAGGCCCCCGCCGAACGGAACCCCATGCTTCAGATCAACGACCTTGTCCTCGACGCCTGGGGACGCCGCTTCTTCGACCAGGCCTCGGTCACCCTACCCCGCGACGCCAAAGTCGGCCTTGTGGGCCGCAACGGTGTGGGCAAATCGACGTTGTTCAAACTGATCCTCGGCCAGATGACCCAAGGGTCCGGCGAGATCGGCATGCCCAAAGCTGCACGCATCGGCTCCGTAGATCAGGAACATCCCGCCACGCCCGACAGCCTGTTGGACACCGTGCTGGAGGCCGATGAAGAACGCGCTGACCTGCTGGCCCGTCTCGACACCGCGCCGCCCGAGGACCTGGGCGACATCTATAGCCGACTGATCGATATCGATGCGGATCGCGCGCCGTCCCGGGCCGCTGAAATCTTGGCGGGCCTCGGCTTCACCCAAGCGGATCTGGCGCGGCCGATGTCGGAATTCTCCGGCGGTTGGCGGATGCGGGTCGCCTTGGCGGCCAGCCTGTTCGCGGCACCCGACCTGCTGCTGCTGGACGAGCCGACCAACTACCTCGACCTGGAGGGTGCGCTGTGGCTTGAAGCGCGTTTGAAGAAATACCCGCACACCGCCATTGTCATCAGCCACGACCGCGAGTTGCTGAACAATTCCGTCGATCACATCCTGCATCTGAAGGACGGCAAGCTCGACCTCTACCCGGGCGGGTACAACAACTTCGAACACCAGCTTTCTGAGAAAATGCGCCTGCAGGAGGCGTCACGCGTCAAGATCGAGGCGCGGCGAGAGCATCTGCAATCCTTCGTCGACCGCTTCCGCGCCAAGGCCTCCAAGGCCACCCAGGCTCAATCCCGCCTGAAGATGATCGCCAAACTGCCGCCGGTGTCCGCCGTGATCGAGGAGCGGGTCGCCCCCTTCGTGCTACCCTCGCCGGAACGTCCCCTGCCCCCGCCCCTGCTGCGGCTAGAGAACGCCAGTTGCGGTTACGGCGGCGCGCCGATCCTCAAGCGGCTGGATCTCCGTCTAGACATCGACGACCGCATCGGTCTTCTGGGTGTCAACGGCGCCGGCAAGTCAACGTTCGCCAAGCTGGTCGCCGGCGCACTCACGGTAGACAGTGGCAAGCTGCACCGCAGTTCGCGGCTGAAAGTCGGCTGGTTCCACCAGCACCAGATCGAGGCGATGGACCCCACCGACACGCCGCTTGAAATCATCCGCCGCGCCTGCCCGGGGGACAGCGAAGCCAAGCGCCGCTCGCGCCTGGCCCAGTTCGGCCTGACCTACGACAAGGTGGAGACCACGGTCGCGAACCTCAGCGGCGGCGAGCGCGCCCGGCTCTTGCTGAACATGGTGGCCATGGAAGCGCCGCACCTGCTGATCCTGGACGAGCCCACCAACCACCTGGATATCGATAGCCGCCGCGCGCTGCTGGATGCCCTCAACGACTATGAGGGCGCGGTTATCTTGATCACCCACGACCGTTCACTGATGGAACTGGTCGCCGACCGGCTCTGGCTAGCGGCGGACGGCGGCATCGAGCCCTTCGATGGCGATATGGAAGACTATGCCGCCTTCGTGCTGGAGCGCGCCCGCATGGCCGCCCGCAGTCCGACCCAGGTCAAGGTCGAGGAAGCCCCACCGCCGCCGCCTCCACCCGTCGCCAGACCCAAGGCCCCAACCGGCGGTGCCCGCCGCCGCGCCGAGGCCGCCGAAGCCACGCTGGCCAAGGCCAACGCCCAGATCGCCCTGATCGACCAGAAGCTGAGCGACCCCGCCACATTCACCAAAGACCCAGCCCGCGCCGCCGCCCTAGGCCGAGAGCGCGAAATCGCCCAAGCCGCCCTAGACGCCGCAGAGTCGGAATGGATCGCCGCGCAGGAAGCGTATGAGGCGCTGAAGGCGTAGGGCTAGGCCCGGGGGGGGGGGCAGATCGCGCCCATCCACCTCATCTGAATAATTCTACCCCCGGCTGCATCCAAATTCCCAGCGCAGGCGTATTCCCCATATCGCGGTTGTTCCCCAACACCGTGATGCCAAAAACGGAGACGGCCCTGTTCCCCGACAGCCGGCTCCGCTCGCCCCGGTCCACGCCTCCCGTCGCGGGCCGGGGCGACCCGTTTTCAGCCGTAACTCAGCGCTCGTCGTAAAGCTGGCGTAGCACCCGCGGCGTCAGGCCCGGCAGGTCCTCTGAGATCAAGCCCGGCCCATGCAGGTCTGCGGCCTCCGCATGGATCCAGGCCGCAGCACACGCCGCCTCGAAGCTTTCCATCCCCTGCGACATCAGCCCGCCGATATAGCCCGCCAACACATCGCCCGACCCTGCGGTCGCTAGCCAGGGCGAGCCGTTGAGGTTCACAGCTGCGCGGCCGTCCGGCGCGGCGATGACGGTGTCCGGCCCTTTCAGCAACACCACCGCGCCCGCCTTGGCCGCTGCGCGCCGGGCCGCCGTGATCCGCTCGGGCGACGCGGCCATCACACCGGGAAAGAGCCGTTCGAACTCTCCAGCGTGCGGCGTGAGCACATCGTCGCGATCCAGCACCCGGAACAGCTCAGCCGGGTCGTCCCGAAACACCGTGATGGCGTCGGCATCGATGACTAGCGCCGCACCGGTCCGCGCCAACGCCAGAACGTTCCGCAGGGTGGTCTCGTTAATCCCTGCGGCTGGACCGATGACGGCGGCATCCGCCCGGTCGGCGGCTTGTTCCAGTTCCTGGTCGGTGGCGAAGGGCTTCAGCATCACCGCTTCCAGGTGCGCGGCGTTGACGGCTAGGGCGTCCTGCTGCGCATAGATCGTCACGAGTCCGGCCCCGATCCTAAGGCCGGCCCGCGCGGCCAACCGGGCCGCGCCGCCGCTCCATGCGTCGCCGCTCACCACGATCAGACGACCGCGCGCGTGCTTGTGCGACTCGGCGGTCGGCCAGGGGAAGCGCGGCAGCCACAGTTCCGGACTGTTCTCGACGACCAGCGAAGGCGTCTCGCCAAGGCCGATGTCGGCGACCACAACCTCGCCGCAGAACGCCCGCCCCGGCTCCAGAACATGGCCTGGCTTACGAGCATGGAACGTGACCGTCAGGCCCGCCCGAACCGCTGGCCCCAGGGCCTGACCCGTATCGCCGGAAACGCCGCTGGGTACATCGACCGCGACGACAGAACCTGGCCGCATCGCCAGGGCGAGCGCCGCCGTCGCAAACTCTCCGCTCAAAGCCCGCGATAAACCCGCGCCGAACATGGCGTCGATGATCAATTCAGGGCCGACCTTGCCTGTGAGTTGGACAACCTCGCCGCTCCAACCCGCCCGCGCCGCCTGACCGTCCGGCGTTAAGGGGGCTGCACCGGCCTCAACGCGAACCGGCCAACCCCGGGCCCGCAGCCTCTGGGCAATCACATAACCGTCGCCGCCATTGTTCCCCGGTCCACACAGCACTGTGACGGGCTGCGGCGGGAACCGATCGCAGATCGCCTCGACCACCGCCACGCCTGCCCGCGCCATGAGTTCTGTACCCGGCACGCCACCGGCGATCGCTGCACGGTCCGCAGCGGCCATTTCGCCGACAGTCAGGATTGGGCTCAAAGCACCCCCGTCGACGCCTCGCGCCCTTTTTCGATCAGCCGCAGCCCCTTGCCGTCGGTTTCGAGAATGGTGATCGACGTGTGATCTGGCCTGAAAGCGAGAACGCGGTCATCGTTCAGAAGTTTCGACACCGCCCCGTTGATCGCCACATAGTGAGAAAAGACTGCCGTGTTTCCGCGCGCCACCAGAGAGGCGACGATGTCAGACCGCCAGACCTCGTAGTCCAGATCCCCCTGGATCGCCCCCCAAGTTCCTTGAAAGGCCTCGCGCAGCCAGCCGGGGCGGGCTTCAGCGCTCAGGGCCCCAGGCGTTGGGATTTCGCCCACTGCCCGGTCGATTTCCAGCGTGACACCCAAAGCCAGCGCAGTCGGATCTGCTGTCTCCCGGCACCGTCGCAGCGGCGAACTGACAACCAGACTGGGCCGCTCGCCCGTCGGGCGGCTCAGCAGCCAGTCGCGCGCCGCCAAGGCCTGGGCCCGGCCGGTATCGTCCAGGCCAGGGTCATCGTCCGCCTCGCCCCAGGTTGCGGACGGCTTGCCATGTCGAATGAGGTAGAGGCGCGCCATCAGATCAGCCCGGTACGAAGATGTTGAGGTCGCCCGATTGGCTCACCGTGCCACCGCGACCCACTTGTTCGCCGCGCTCAAGCCCCGCCAGGGTCTCTGCATCATCCGGCGTATTGGCCACGAACCGCCGGCCACTGGCGTCGCGCCCGACAATGATCGCCATGAACGGCCCCTCGCGTTTGTGAACCACCGTGTAGGTCTCGATTTTGGCGGTACCTTGCGGCGTTTCGATGACATCGGGGTGCGGCAGGGCGTCGATCTGCCGCTGCAAGACTGCCGGGTCCTCGCGCTCGAACGGTCGGTCCGGCGGCGCGGTCGAATAGATACCCGTCGATTGCTTGGTCAGGTACCAGCCATTGCCCGTGATCAATCCATAGCCGCCGGGTTTCTGACGCAGCCGCCGCAGCATCACAGCGATCGAGTGCATGACGTAATTGTTGCCGGGCCCGCCGGCGTACGGCAGGCCACCCGTCACCGTCAGACCGCGTGGGTCATCCAGTGACAGACCCAGTTCCTCCGCGCCGACTTCGACCGCCACCGGGAAGCAGGAATAAAGGTCCATAACGTCAATCTGAGCCAATCCGATTCCCGCCATTTCAAACGCCCGCTTACCGGTGAGGCGCATGGCCGGGCTGGAATGGAAGTCCTGGCGATCCAGCGGATACCAAAGATCGGCGGCGTCTGCGCAGCCGTGCAGATAGACCCACTGGCTTTCAGGCACGCCCAGCTCGCGCGCCTTGGCCACGCTGGCGATCAGCACCCCCGCAGACTGGTCTACCTCCATGATGGCGTTCAGTAGCTTAGGGTAAGGAAACCCGATCATCCGGTTCTTCTCGGACACCGCGACCAGTTCCTCAGGGGAGCGCTTGATAGGGAACCAAGCCTCCGGATTGGATGCCGCCACCGCTGTGAATCCCGCGAACAACTTGCCCAATCGTGCCTGGTGGTCTGCCACCGAACGGCCGTCGCGGGCTCTCAGCGCATTCTCAAACAGGGGATAGATGTTGATGGGCCGGTTAAGTCCGTGCCGCGCCTCATAGGGCGTGTTCCCGGCGCGCGGGTCGCCGACCCGCTTGGGCGAATCGAGAGTTTCATCCTCGTCGGCCTTCCAGTCGTCGAACGGCAGGCCTCGGCCCATCCGCTTCATAGCCGACCCCAGGAACTCGCAGCCCACGGTCAGGGCCAGATCGGTCTCGCCGCGCGCAATCCGCTCAGCCAGCATGTTGATCAGGTACTGCGGCGTGTTGCCGCCCATTTCAGAATAGACGCTCCAGCGCGGATCGGCACCGAGGGCGCGCGACAAGCTGACCGGCGGGTTGGTCGAGTGCGGGATCATGCCGCGCCGCGAGCCTGGCGAGTCAATCGTGTAGCCCGCAACCGCTAGTGTATCGATACCGGCAAGCCCCAGGGCCCCGATTCCGGCATCGGCTGCCGCGCGTTCCGCTGCAATCTTCAGCAACGCGGTCGGAGACGGCGACGTCGCCGGATCGCCACGGTAGGTGAATTGGCCCGCACCGATGAGAACTGGGGTCCGATCATTCATTCTCTGTAGTCTCCGCTATCGATTGATCGCGATCCTAGGGCCGGAAAGTCTCGCCACAACGCGGATTCTAGCTTGACTGTTTTTTGATCCGATGGCGCCTGCCATTTAGGCGACACCCTAGTTTCGCAAGCGGCCCCGACGGCAAGCAACCCAAGCGTGCTTGTCGCCGTCACTCCGCCCGTGCTGGGTCCGCATCAACCCTTGAGGCGCGTCACGCCTCATGATCAAGACGGGCTCATGAAAAAGATCGAAGCGATTATCAAGCCGTTCAAATTGGATGAGGTGAAGGAAGCCCTTCAGGAACTTGGCGTACAGGGCCTGACCGTCATTGAAGCCAAAGGCTATGGCCGCCAGAAGGGCCAGACCGAACTCTATCGCGGGGCCGAGTACGTCGTGGACTTCCTGCCCAAGATCAAGATCGAGGTCGTGGTCGCCGACGACCAACTGGACCGCGCGCTAGAGGCCATTTCAAGCGCGGCGCGCACGGGCCGCATCGGCGACGGCAAGATCTTTGTTTCCGAGGTCCTCGACGTGATGCGCATCCGCACCGGCGAAACCGGCCCGATCGCTATCTGATTTCTAACTCTCGACGCACTCAAGAAGGAACGACGACTATGGCTTCAGCCCAAGATATTCACGACATGATCAAGGAGAAGGACGTCAAATACGTCGACGTCCGCTTCACCGACATTCGCGGCAAGATGCAGCACGTGACGTTCGACATCGATCTGGTCGATGACGATTTCCTCAATGACGGCACGATGTTCGACGGCTCGTCGATCGCCGGTTGGAAGGCCATCAACGAGAGCGACATGAAGCTGCGTCCGGACCTGGACTCGGCGATCATCGACCCGTTCTACCAGCAGACCACGCTGGCGCTGTTCTGCGATGTGGTGAACCCCGACACCGGCACGCCCTATGACCGTGACCCACGCTCCATCGCCAAAGCGGCGCTGAATTTCGTGAAGGCGCAAGGAATCGGCGATACGGTATTCTTTGGCCCGGAAGCTGAATTCTTCATCTTCGATGACGTGAAGTGGAACACCGCGCCGCACAACACCGGCTATTCCTTCGATGCTTCGGAACTGCCGGTGAACTCGGGCAAGGCCTATGACGAAGGGAACATGGGCCACAGGCCCGGTCCCAAGGGCGGCTATTTCCCGGTCAATCCAGTCGACAGCGCCCAGGATTTGCGCGGCGAGATGCTGGCCGTCATGGGCGAACTGGGCATGAAGCCGGAAAAGCACCACCACGAGGTGGCACCCGCCCAGCACGAGCTGGGTCTGAAGTTCGACACCATGATCGTGATGGCTGACCGCCTTCAGCTCTACAAGTACGTGATCCACAACGTGGCCCACGCCTATGGCAAGACCGCCACCTTCATGGCAAAACCCATGTTCGGCGACAACGGCTCGGGCATGCACGTGCACCAGTCGATCTGGGGCGACGGCAAGCCGCTGTTCGCGGGCGACAAGTATGCCGGCCTCAGCCAAATGTGCCTCTGGTACATTGGCGGCATCATCAAGCATGCCAAGGCGATCAACGCGTTCTCGAACTCCACGACGAACTCGTACAAGCGCCTGGTGCCCGGCTATGAAGCCCCGGTAAAGCTGGCCTATTCGGCCCGCAACCGGTCGGCCTCAATCCGCATCCCCCACGTGGACAGCCCCAAGGGCAAGCGCCTGGAAGCCCGCTTCCCCGACCCAATGGGCAACCCCTATCTGACCTTCACCGCCCTGCTGATGGCCGGCATCGACGGCATCATCAACCAGATTGACCCAGGCGCGCCCGCCGACAAGAACCTCTACGACCTTCCCCCGCGCGAGCAGAAGAAGATCCCCGAAGTCTGCGGCTCGCTGAAGGAAGCCCTGGAAAACCTCGACAAAGACCGCGGCTTCCTCAAAGCGGGCGGCGTGATGAACGACGACTTCATCGACGCCTACATCGAGCTAAAGATGGAAGAGGTCATGCGCCTCGCCCTCCACCCTCACCCGGTGGAATTTGATATGTATTACAAGTGCTAATCGGCGAAATCTGAGGATAGCGAAGGGGCCGGAGAGCGATCTCCGGCCTTTTTTTGATGGGCCCCGCGAGACTCACGATGAGCGCGCCTGGCCACTCCGTTAGCTGGTTTGCTAACAATCCCAGCTACCCCTTGCCTGGGAATTCCCGCCGTGCATGCACGATATTGACGACCTCAACGGAAGTCCGGGTGACTCTGTAGATGATGATGTAGTTGGGGTGAGCCACAATCTCCCTGAGGCCCGGAACGCGCTCGCTCGCGCGATAGAGATAGGGGGGGTTGGCCAGCGGCAAGACGCAGTCACGAAACCGATCCCACATACGTTCTGCCGCATCGGCATCAAAGCGACCGATATAGTCCGTGATCTCCGCGAGATCGGCGTCGGCCGCCTATTGCCAGACGATCGGTAACATCAGGATGATCTGCGGTCGCGGAGTCTTGCCAGCCTCTGCGCCATCCGACGTTCTACTTCGTCGTGCGGTACCGACGCTTGCGGGTCGGCCAAGCTGGCTTCGACCTTGGCTTTCAACCAAGCCTCGTAGCTGGCTTCCTGCTCATCCGTCTCGAATTCTGAGACTAGAGGAGACCGCTTGGTTCCCATGTCGAGATCCCTTCGAGCATCAGACTAACGCGTGGTAGCGTGAAATGCGAGATCGGAGAGATTGAACCACCCCAAACCCGTCGTTCCGCGCCCGAGGAGCTAAGTTACCACCGAGCCAACTGATCCCGCGCAAGGCGATCCTAATCTGGCAGCCCACGCTTGGATGTCGTCATGGCTCACGAGCCGCCCTGCATCGACGTCATCCAGAGCCTCAAGCGTCAATCGCCGGTACTTCTCAACCCGCCGGTTGAGCCTATCCGCGTCTGAGGTCGATGCGTACGATGCCAGCATCTCGTTGTTCATTTTGCGTACCCAAGATCCACGGCGCATCAGTAGCTATCATTCTCCAACAGCTCATTCCATCATTGAGGCTATCCCCGCGTCCAGCCAGGATGGCGGCGCCTCTCAACAACACACCCGATGGACGCCTTGAAGTTACACCCCTTTGCCTGGATCTTGGCACTTGCTGCCGCCCCCGCCCTCGCCCAACCCTACGACGGCCCACAGCCCACGGCCTTGCCGCCGCCGATCATTGCGCCGCGCGATATCCCCTACCCCGGTGTGCTGAAGCTAGAGGTCGATGCCACGGACGTCACCCGCAAGGTGTTCCGGGTGCGTCAGACGATCCCGATTGCCAAGAGTGGCCCGATGACCCTGCTCTATCCGCAGTGGGTGCCGGGCGGGCACACGCCGCGCAATCAGTTGGACAAGATGGCGGGGCTGGTCATCCGGGCCAATGGCAAGGTCGTGCCCTGGACGCGCGATCCCGTCCACGTCTTCGCCTTCCACGTCAGCCCGCCCGCTGGCGCCTCGGCGCTGGACATCGAGTTCCAGTTCCTGTCCCCGCTGGCCACCGAGCCAGGTCGCGCCGTACGCGTGATCATGACGCAGGAGATGCTGAACACACAGTGGCTGAACCTGGCGCTCTATCCGGCCGGATATTTCGCCCGGCAGATCCCTGTGGAGGCTTCGATCCGCCTGCCGACCGGCTGGCAATACGGTACCGCCCTGGAAATTGCCTCCACGACCGACGGCCTCGTTCGGTTCAAGCGGACCGATCTGGAAACCCTGATGGACTCGCCGATTTTCGCGGGCCGGTACTTCAAGCGCATCGACCTGGACACCAGCGGCAAGTCCCCAGTGCGCCTCAATATCGTGGCCGACCGACCGGAACTGCTGGCGGCGACGCCAGAGCAGATCGAGCATCACCGCGAGATGCTGCGCCAGGCCGACCGGCTCTATGGCGCGCGCCACTTCGACCGGTACGAGTTCCTGCTGGCCCTGACCGACCGCATGGCGGGTATTGGGCTGGAACACCACCGCTCCAGCGAGAATGGAACCGACCCGGAGTACTTTACCGAATGGGCCGCCAACGCCTCCGCCCGCACCCTGCTGCCGCACGAGTACAGCCACTCGTGGAATGGCAAGTTCCGACGGCCCGCTGACCTCTGGACGCCGAACTACAACGTGCCCATGCGCGACAATCTGCTGTGGATGTATGAGGGCCAGGATACCTATTGGGGCGTGGTGCTTGCCGGACGTGCGGGTCTCTTGACCCCGCAGCAGAGCCTGGATGCCCTGGCTATGACCGCCGCAACCTATGCCCAAGGACGACCGGCGCGCAGCTGGCGCTCGGTGGAGGACAGCACCCATGATCCGATCATCGCCATGCGCAACCCGATCCCCTGGGCCAACTGGCAGCGGCGCGAAGACTACTATACCGAGGGCCAGCTGGTCTGGCTCGACGTCGACACCCTGATCCGCGAGCGCACCCAGGGTCGCAAGTCCCTGGATGATTTCGCCCGCGCTTTCTTCGGGATGCGTGACGGAAGCTGGACCGTGCTGCCCTACACGTTTGAGGACATCGTCACGGCTCTGAATGGCGTGACGCCCTACGACTGGGCCAAGTTCCTGGACACGCGCCTGCGCCAAGTTGCGCCATTCCCGCCACTCGACGGCTTGACGCGCGGCGGGCACCGACTGGTCTTCACGGACGAGCCGACAGACTATTGGAAGTCCACGGAGACCAATGCCAAGGTCATCAACCTGACCTACTCACTCGGCCTGGTCCTGCGGCGCGACGGCGGCGTCAGCGACGTGCTGTGGGATAGCCCAGCCTTCAAGGCTGGCCTCACCAGTAGCGCCACGATCTTGGCGGTGAACGGCATCGCCTTCGACCCCGGCCTCCTGAAGGAGGCCATCACAGCGGCCAAGACCTCCAATTCACCCATCGAACTGATCACCAAGGACGGGGTCAACTATGGCGTCGTGCGGATCGATTACCACGACGGTCTCCGCTACCCGCGTCTTGAGCGGATCGAGGGCAAGCCAGACTTACTGAGCAAGATCTACGAGCCTTTGAAATAGACCTCAGCGCAGCCAGTTCTCAACCACCAGACCGGGGATGCGTTCGAACTCGCGCACGTTGTCTGTGACCATGATCATGCCAAGCGACAGGGCCTGAGCACCGATCAGCAGGTCATTCGCCCCTATGGGCGTGCCCGCGACTTCAAGCGCGACGCGCGTTCGAGCGTAAGCTTCGTCGGCCGGCTGGTCGAGCGGCAGCACCTGGAGGGCCTCTAGCGCATCGTTGATACGAGCCTCAAGCCGGACAGACGGCGCTTTCCTCACGCCAAATCGCAACTCCGCAGCCACGACAATGCTCGTGGCAGCCGCGCCCAGCTCAAACTGCCGCAATCGTACCGCAACCCGCCCGACGGGGTTCCTTATGAAATCGGACACGATGTTGGTGTCCAGAAGATAGCGTGCGCTCAAAGCTCGACCGGTTCGGGCAGGGGGTCATCAAGGTCGGGAAACTCATCGTCGATGGGCTCCCAGCTGTCCAACAGATCGAACAACGTGCGCGGCTTGGCTGGCTCCAGGATCAGACGCGCGCCCTCACGACGCATAACGGCATTGTCGCCCGGAAGCTCAAACTCCCGGGGAATACGCACAGCCTGATTGCGACCGTTGCGAAACAGTTTGACTTGGCGCACCTCACTCATGACAAACGTATAGCATATGCCATGGCCTATGCCAAATGTGCCACACCCTCACACCCCAAACCGACCGTCCATCCAAACCCCCGCGACTCGGATCGCCCGCCGCGCCGCCTGGAGCGCACCACCCCAAGCCTGGAAGACGTGGATCATCTCGGGCCAGATCTCCAGGCGGACATCCACGCGGGCCTGACCCAGTACGTCGGCCATGGTGATGCTGTCGCTCAGCAGCGCTTCCTCCGAGCCGGTCTGGATCAGTACCGGTGCCACGCCTGCAAAGTCGCCGAACACCGGCGAGGCCAGCGGGTCATGCGCGTCCAAGCCGCCCAGATAGGCCAGAGACATGGCGTCCAGCCCAGCTTTGCTGATCATCGGATCGGTCTCAGCCTTGGTGCGATACGAGGCGCCGGACTGAGTCAAGTCCGCCCAGGGGCTGATAGCAAAGAACCCCGCAGGCTGAACCAAGCCCTCGGCCTTCAAAGCCAACGCAAGGGCCAGCGTCAGCCCGCCCCCCGCTGAATCCCCGGCGACGATCAGTTGCGCCGGCTCGACGCCCTGCCCCAACAGTGCGCGATAGACCGCGACAGCATCCTCCACCGCGCCCGGAAACCGCGCCTCGGG
>JAYTWT010000112.1:0-2772 GCA_043743295.1 Alphaproteobacteria bacterium
TAGGAATCGTAGAACGGCTGAAAGACCATCACCTCGTCGCCGGGCTCGATCAGACCCAAGAAGCAAGCCGCCAGGGCCTCCGTGGCGCCCGAGGTTATGGTCACCTCATTCAGCCCGTCTAGGTCGAGACCCTGGGTGCGCGCATAGTGCCCAGCTACGGCCTGACGCAGTTCGGGCAGGCCCAGCGTCGGCGGATACTGGTTGTAGCCGTGCATTACCGCCTCGGCGGCCTTGGCGCGGACGGATTCGGGCCCCGGACCGTCAGGGTAGCCCTGGCCCAAGTTGATGGCGCGTCGGGCTTGAGCCAAAGCCGACATCTCTGCAAAAACGGTGGTCGGCAGGGCGGAGAAAATCGTATTGGCCATTGCCGCGATTTTGGCCTCAGAATTGGCTGATGACCACCCACGAAGACTCGATCCAGATCGTTCCGCTCGCACCCGAGCACGCGGAGGCGTTCCGAACGCTCAATGAAGCGTGGATATCCCGCGACTTCACCCTAGAGGCCAAGGACCGTCAGGTGTTGGGCGATCCGCAAGGCAAGATCATCGCCCCAGGCGGCCAGGTGTTCATGGCCCTGAAATCCGGGGTCGCCGTCGGCTGCGTGGCGCTGATGAAGATGGACGACGGCGGCTATGAAGTTGCCAAGATGACGGTCAGCGAAACCCTACGCGGCTCGGGCCTGGGGCGCTTACTGATGCAGCGCTGCATCGACGCCGGGGCTGAACTGGGCGCAACCCGCCTCTATCTGGAAACCAGCTCGCGCCTGGGTCCGGCGCTGGGCCTCTATCGCGCCATGGGGTTTCGTGACCTGCCGCCAAGCGAAACGCCGTACGTCCGCGCCGATGTCTTCATGGAGCGGCCCTACCAATCAGGTCTGGCTGATCAGCTCTGCCCCACCAACACCACGCCCACCAACACGGCGGTCCAGTGCGCGGCGGCCCCCGCCACCACATGACCGTGCCAGATCGCCCGCGCGAACTTCAGACGCTTGTTCACGTAGAAGATCACGCCGGTGGAATAGAGCACGCCGCCCACCGCCAACAGCAGCATGGCGTACCAGGCCACGTGGTCGATCAGCGGCTTCAACGCCACCACCACCAACCAACCCAGCGCCAGATAAACCGCCACCCAGAACTTACGGTCGACCTTGGGCGCGAACAGCTTACCCAGCGCGCCCAGTCCGGCAATCGTCCAGACCGCAATGGTCATGCCCCAGGCCCAACCACCGGTCAGGCTCTGGGTCGTGAAGGGCGTGTAAGACCCGGCGATCATCAAGAAGATACCCGCATGGTCCAGCCGCCGTAGCGTCGGCCGATACTGCGGCTTGGCGAAATTATAGGCGGTAGAAAACGCCAGCATGGCCACCACGCCCGCCGCATAGATCGATACGCCCACCACTTGGCTGATCGACCCCGCCCGCACAGCCAGGATCAGCAGCACCACGCCGCCAACCAGCGCCAGGGTCAGGCCGACGATATGCACCACCAAGTCCGCGCACTTGGCGGCGGCGGTCGGGTAGTGCCGGGGCGGCTTCGCGGAGAAGGTGGCAGCGCTGATCATCTGCAAGTCCTAATACGCTCCTTCCATGTCAGGTGTAAGGCAGGTCTCGACCTTGGCGATGAAGCGGGCTCCAATGACCGCGATCAAAAGGCCATCGCTTGACCCCTGCACCAGTCCCGCCTGACACCCGCCGGCACAGCCGGATCGCAGAGAACTAACCCGCCATCACCCGCGCCAGCACGCGCTGGACAGCGGGCCGCTCACCCATGCGCGCGAAGTGGTCGGCGATCTTGGGGAACTGGGCGATGTCGATGCCGTCGCGGGCCAGCCAGGTGGTCACCGTGTAGAGGTAGGGGTCGGCCACCGAATAGGCCGCGCCCATGATCCAGGGCGTCTCCAGGTACTCAGCCTCGATCAGGCCCATCGCGTCGGCGAACACCAGCGGCGCCTTGCGGCGCAACTCGGCGATGGCGGCGGGATCGTCGGCCCAGCGGTTGCCGCGCACGCGGTGCGCCGCCGCTGGGTGAACCCACCCGGCCAGATAGCTGGTGAAGGCCAACAGTCGGGCCATCTGGAAGGTGTCATCGACGGGCGCGAGGTTTGCCCGCGGGTAGGCGCGGGCGATGTAGTCGAGGATGGCGGGCGTCTCGGTGATTACGCCCTGATCGGTCTCCAGGGATGGCACCCGGGATTTTGGATTGATCGCCAAATAGGGGGCCTTGCGCTGTTCGTCTTCGCCAAACTTCAGACGATGGACCTGATAGTCCGCCCCCGCCTCTTCCAGCGCGATCTCGCTGGCCAGGCCGATGGTTCCAAGTCCGGTGTAGAGTTTCAGCATGACAGCTCCCGTAACGGCCAGCGTGGGCGATCTGTGCGCGCGGATCAAGGCGGGGTGGATCCTTAGCCGCCGAGCAATACGACCTTCAGGTCACGCTGTCCGTGGAGAACGCGCCAAACGTCCACCTCGCCCGCATCGTGAAAATAGAAGACGAGGTAGGGAAGATGTCGGAGCTGTCGGGTTCGAAGTCCCGGAATGTTCAGGTCGTCGCCATAGCGCGGCGATCCTGCACCTGGGTGTCTGACGACCTCCGCGTAGGTGCGTTCGAGGTCGTCGATGAACCGGAGCGCCGAGCGTTCGCCAGCCTCTTGCAGGAGAAATCCTATAGCGGAATCAACGTCGGCCCTGGCCAGCGCGCGCAGGGAGGGCGCGTTGATCCTCATTCCGTGGCGGCGGATCGGACCTGCGATCTCAGATCGGAGAAATAGGCTCTA
>JAYTWT010000113.1:0-8339 GCA_043743295.1 Alphaproteobacteria bacterium
TCCGTGGCCCGCTCGACGCAGGAAATCCCGTTTCCCTATGTGCTGGACGCCTCGGACCTAGCCATGGCCGACGATATCAGCGCACTGGAGATCGCCCGCCACTTCCCGACCACGGAACTGGCCTTCATCGGCGATGAAATTCCGGATGGGTCGTGGGTGGGCGTGGGCGATGAACCCCGACCTCTGGCCCTGTTTGACGGCCTAAGGACCGACTTCTCGCTGGCGCGTCTGGCGCACTACACCGGCACGCCGGCCGAGCATGCCCAGCAGTATATTCTGTTCACCAACTATCACCGCTATGTGGATGAGTTCGTCAGCTGGGGTGCCGCACAGCTGAAGAACGGAGGACCCTACACGGCCTTGTCCGCCGCTGGCCATGTGATGATCGACAAGGATACGCCCAATCCGGAGGCGACCGTCGCGGCGGGAACCTGGCGCAAGCATCAGATGCCAGCCTACCATTTGATGGCGCCGGGCCGAGCGGGCATTACCCTGGTCAACATTGGTGTTGGCCCATCGAATGCCAAGACGGTTTGCGATCACCTGGCGGTGCTGCGGCCCCAGGCGTGGCTGATGATCGGCCACTGCGGCGGCCTGCGTGGTTCCCAGAAGATCGGCGACTATGTGCTCGCCCACGCCTACCTGCGCGACGACCATGTGCTGGACAAGGTGTTGCCGCCCGAGATCCCGATCCCGCCGCTGGCCGAGGTGCAGGTGGCGCTGAACAGCGCGGCTGAGCGGATCACTGGCGAGACCGGGGACGTGCTCAAGCGGCGCCTCCGGACCGGCACGGTAGTCTCCACCGACGACCGCAATTGGGAACTGAAGTATTCGTCCAGCGCGCTGCGGTTCAACCAGAGCCGCGCTGTCGCCATCGACATGGAGAGCGCCACTATTGCGGCCCAGGGCTATCGGTTCCGCGTGCCCTACGGGACCCTGCTCTGCGTGTCGGACAAGCCGCTGCATGGTGAGATCAAGCTACCGGGCCAGGCCAACGCCTTCTACGACCGCGCCATCGCCCAGCACCTACAGATCGGCCTGGAAGCCATCCAATTGCTGCGCGCTGAGGGTGCCCGCCTGCACAGCCGCAAACTCCGCAGCTTCGACGAGCCACCGTTTAGGTAGGTGAGTGCAGCCCTCAAACCACGCAGAAGCGCGGTTATTCGGCTGTGACCCGTCCGGAATCACCTGCGTATCTGGGTCGCCGGGACAAGAGCCCGGCGATGACGAATGGTGAAGGTGTGGAAGGTCACTCTCGCTCCACACCCCCTCCAGATCGTCCTGGCCGGGCTTGTCCCGGCCATCCAGACGCACCGAGCTATCAGGCCGGGAAACTAGAGTACTCGAGGTCGCGACTGTAGAGACACGGGCTATAAGTACACGTTGGTCAGGTTTTGAGACCGAATGAAATTCTGGAGATGATACGCAAATGACCCGCTCCTCCTATCCCTTGAAGTTGCCAGCTTCGATGAAGTCCGCGGCTCAGCGCCTCGCAGCTGAGGATGGTGTCTCGCTGAATCAGTGGATTTCGGTGGCCGTTGCGGAAAAGGTCGGGTCGGTCGAAACCGCAGCCGAATTTCTTCGCAGGCGGGCGAGCTCATCGACTCCAACGGACCTACTCGCCTACCTCGGTCGCGCGCCAGATACAGCGCCGGATAGGCAGGATTAGGCATGAGTCCCGCGCCATGACCCGCCACATCGACTTTGAGGCCATCGAGAACTTTCGCGATTTTGGAGATTATGCGGCTGGGACCCGGCGGCTTAAGCGCGGACTGCTCTATCGCTCGGCCAACCAGGCGACGGCGACGGACGCCGACCTGACGAAGCTGGCTAGCCTTGGTCTCTCCGTCATCATCGATCTGCGCCGCGCCAACGAGCGGGAGAAAAGCCCCAGCCGCCGTTGGGATGGGTTCGCTGCTCAGGTGATCGAGAACGATATCGGCCAAGACAGCGCCGACGAGTGGTCCACGTTTATCGCGGGATCGGATCTCAGCGTCGCCTCGTTCCACGCCTACATGCGCGACTACTATCGGGCGGCACCCCACCAGAAGCGGCACATCGACCTCTACACCCGTTACTTCCGCGCCCTCGCCGAAACGGATGGCCCGATCCTGGTCCACTGCGCGGCGGGCAAGGACCGCACCGGGATCATCTGCGCCCTCACCCACCACATGGCGGGCGTTCACGACGACGACATCATCGCGGACTTCCTATTGACCAACAATCATGAGCGCATGGTCGCGCGCTTGCCCACCATGCGTGAGCACGTCGCCGCCGCCGCTGGCGGGCGAGCGGCCAGCGACGAGGCGCTGATCACCGCCATGCGTGTGGAGGCCGACTATCTGCAAGAAGCCTTCGCGGTGATGCGTGAGGCCCACGGCTCACTGGACGGCTATCTGGAGCAGGCGCTTGGGCTTGACGCGGACCTTTGCGGGCGCATCCACGATCGGCTGTTGGCCTGACCCGGTTGCCTTGGGGCCCATTGGCAGCCTAAGCACGCGGCCTCTAGCTGTCCGGAGCCGTCATGCAGTCTTTTCAGCCGCCGCGCCGCATTCTGATGGGGCCGGGACCCTCAGACGTCAGTCCCCGCGTGCTGGCCGCTCTGGCGCGCCCAACCATCGGCCACCTGGACCCAGCGTTTCAAGGTTTGATGGAGGAGATCAAGGGCGCGCTGCAACGGCTGTTCAACGCCCCCGACCACGCTTGCATCCCGCTACCGGCACCCGGCACGGCGGGCATGGAAGCGGCGATGATGAACCTGCTGGAGCCCGGCGACCGCTGTGTTGTGGCGATCAATGGCGCGTTCGGCGGGCGTATGGCCGATATGGCGGGCCGAGCCGGTGCCACCGTCGTCACGGTAGACCACGACTGGGGCAAGCCGGTGGACTCAGGTCGGATGGAGGCGGCCCTGGCCGAAGCGCCGACCAAGGTGCTGGCCTTCGTCCATGCTGAAACGTCTACGGGTGTACGCAGCGATGCGGCAAGCCTGTGCGCCTTGGCGCGCAAGCACGGGGCGTTGTCGGTGGTGGACTGCGTAACCTCGCTGGGTGGGATCACCGTAGATGCTGCCGCCTGGGATGCCGACATCCTCTATTCCGGTACTCAGAAGTGCCTGTCTGCCCCGCCCGGCCTATCGCCGATCGCGATCAGCAATCGGGCCCAAGCGGCGATCACTAGCCGCAAGGAAAAGGTCCGCAATTGGCTTTTGGATTTCAACCTGATCATGGCCTACTGGGGGGGAGAAGGTGGCCGGACCTATCACCATACCGCGCCGATCAACGCGCTCTACGGCCTGCATGAGAGCCTGGTGGCCCTGTTCGAAGAGGGAGTTCAAGCTTCCACGGTCCGGCACGCCCGGATGCATGAGGCCCTGGTCGCGGGCCTTGAAGCTGCGGGCTTGACGATGCTGGTCGAAGCCAAGGATCGCCTGCCGCAGTTGAACACGGTTCTGGTCCCGGACGGCGTCGACGAGGCGGCGGTGCGGGCCCATGTGCTGAAGACATGGGACCTGGAATTGGGCGCGGGCCTGGGGCCGCTCAAGGGCAAGGTCTGGCGGATCGGCTTGATGGGCGCCTCGGCGACGGCGTGGCATGTACGTCTGTGCCTGACCGCGCTCTGTGAAGCCTTGGCGGCGCAAGGGTTCAAGACGGATCCTGCCGCTGCGCTAGCGGCGATGGACGCACGCTTGGCCGCCACGAGTATTGGATAGAATCCATGCCCGCCCCGATTGACGCCGTCGAACTGACCCGGGATTTGATCCGTCGTCCCTCGGTGACGCCTGCCGACGCGGGGGCCATGGCGATTGTCGAACAGACCCTGGCCGGGCTCGGCTTCGTCTGCCGGCGGATGAAATTCGGTGAGATCGAGAACCTCTACGCCCGCTATGGCACAGCGCGGCCTAACCTCTGCTTCGCCGGACATACAGACGTGGTGCCCGTGGGCGACGTGAGCGCTTGGTCGAAGGACGCGTTCGGGGCTGAGGTTGTGGACGGCGTGCTGATCGGGCGTGGCGCGGTGGACATGAAGAGCGCCATCGCGGCGTTCTCCGCGGCCTGCGCCGACGCGATCTCCGCCGGGATCGTCACCGGTTCGATCTCGTTTCTGATCACCGGCGACGAGGAGGGTATCGCCACCCATGGCACCAAGCTGGTCGTCGAGGTCTTGGCCGCCGAGGGCGAGGTGATCGATCACTGTGTCGTGGGCGAACCGACCTCGGCCGAGACGTTCGGCGACATGGTCAAGGTGGGTCGGCGCGGCTCGATCAACGCGGACATCGTGGTGGAGGGTGTCTCCGGCCACGTGGCCTATCCCCACCGAGCGGCCAACCCAGTTCCGGTGTTGGTGAAGCTGTTGGCCGCGCTACAGGATCGCAAGCTCGACGAAGGTTATGCCGAGTTCCAGCCCTCGAACCTCGAAATCACCATGATCGAGGCCCCGAACACCGCCACCAATGTGATCCCTGGCGTGGCACGGGCGCGGCTCAACATCCGCTTCAATCCCAACCATACGGGCCAGCAGTTGGCCGACTGGTTTGAGCTGGAGGCTTGGCGCGTGGCCGTGGGCTTCCCCGGCAAGATCACCATCACGCCGCAGATCAGCGGCGAGGCGTTCCTGACCGAGCGGGGCCCGTTCACCGATCTGGTCGCCGCCGCCGTCGCCGACGTCACGGGCGCAGTGCCGGAACTCTCCACCAGCGGCGGCACTTCCGACGCCCGCTTTATCCGCGCGCTATGCCCGGTGATCGAGGTGGGTCTGGTCGGCAAGACCATGCACCAGGTGGATGAGCGCGCGCCGGTCGAGGAAATCCGAACCCTGCAGAAGGTCTATGCCCGGGTGATCGCGCGGTACTTTGCCGCCGCCTGACGAGGTTTCTCAGGGGTGCCGGATATCAGGCTCCAGCAGAGCAGATAGGCGATGATCGGGCTGAAGCCGTAGCCGATCATCGGGGTCGGATAGTTGCCCACCAGGGCGGCGATGATCACAGCGCTCCAGGCGCTGCCAAGGGTGAAGGCTGCGGAGCGTGCAGGCCCCGGGCGCACGGCAAACACAAACAGAGCCAGGGCTGGCAAGCTCACGCCGAACACCGCCAAAGTGCCCAGCGTGGCCGAGTGCGCGAACGCCAGCGGGATCAGGTGCTCGACCAACCTCACTGAGGGCAGGGCGTCCGGCTGCATCCAACACCCTGCGGCGGCGGCAACGCCTAGCCCGCCCATCGCCCAGCCGGTCATTGACCGGGGCGTTGTCAGCGCCAACGCCAGCAACCCTGCGGCTAAAGCACTGGCGAGTGCGGCGTCGGGCTGCAGGGCCGTTCCGATCAGCGCCAGACAGATTGCGATCCCGCCCAGATGACTCCGACTTTGCACGCTGGCCATCAAAACGAAAGGCATGGCCACCAGCCCGACATGGACCAACAGAGGCCCCAGCTTTGCCCACCGCCGCACGCCGTCCAGCGACACGCCGAAGAGAGCCGTCAGGACCACAGCGGCACCCCCGACCAGCGCCGCCAGAACCAGCCCGCGCGACGCTGTGGGCCGCGCGGCCAAAACCAGAGCGCCCGCCAAGGCACCTATCGCCACCCCCGCAATGTTCAAGATCAGGTAGGATCGCGGCGCGTCCAACGTCCACATGACGTAGAGCCCGATCATCACGGAGCTGACCGCCGTCGTGACGCCAAGCAGATAGCCTCTGACCCTAGACATGCGTCTAGAGTCCGTTGTGCGTCCCATCACAGAGCGGGGCGTTGGCCGTCTGTTTGCAGGCGCAGAAGAAAACCCGCTTCGTCTCCGGGGCTTCCCATTTCAGGGGTACGATATCCGTGCCTTCACGGGCATGGGCACCGTCGCAAAATGGTTGCTTCTGCGAGCGACCACAGGCGCACCAGAAATAGGTCTTCCCCGCCTCGACCTCGACCGGTAGCGGCGTTTTGGCAGCGATCACGGGTTGGCTGGACATGGCGGGTCTCCGACAGCGTTGGCCATCATGTGGCGGCATGGCGCGGTAGGGGACAAGGGCAAATCGAGATAAGGTCTGGGTTATGTCTGCCTTCGAACCCACGCTCTTGCGCCCGGCGCGTGCCGAGGACGCCCCGGCTCTGCGCGCGATCCTCTATGATACGTTCGAAAGCACTTGGCGGCCCGAGATCACGCTTGAAGCGGCGGCAGCTTTCAGGCGTGAGGATCGACCAACGGCCTATATCGGCTCACGCGGCCTTGAGTTCTGGGTCGCTGAGCGGGACGGCGAGGTTGTGGGCTTCGTGGACTGGGACGGCGATTTCGTGAACGCGCTGCACGTCCTGGCCCGCCATGCCCGCGCCGGAGTCGGTCGCTGTTTGATGGACTTGGCCGAAGGTGAGATCGCAGCCGCGGGATTTGCGACCTCGCGCCTGGAGACCGACACCTTCAATACTAACAGCCAGGCGTTCTACCGGGCTCGCGGCTACGTCGAGGCGGATCGCTATCCCGATGAGGAATGGAACAGCGGCCTTACAACCCTATTGCTGGTCAAGCCGCTCGCCGTCCACCTGCCACCATGAACCCGGCCCCCAGTGTGACCCCGGCGAGGATGAACGCTATTGGGCTGGCGGTCACAGCAACGGCCGCCGTTGACGCCGCCGTTCCGAGCCAGAGGAGTGCCGGGAGTATCAGCCTGCGGCGGCGCAGTAGCAGGGTCGACATCAGCGCCAGCCCGACCACGAACACCAACGATCCAAGCTGATAGAAGTCGATGCCGAACTGCGTGGCGTCGGGTCCGACAATGCTGGCGAGGCCGACGAACGCGACGACAAAGGCAGACAGGAACGCTGTACCCATGCCCGCTTCTTCCCGCAGGAAGAGGCCGAGCAAGGCCAGCAGCAAACAGACATCAATGACGCCGTACAACGCCTCGAGGCCTGGCGCGTTGGGCGCATACGGAATGAAGGCCGCTAGAATCCGCAGCGCGCCGCCGAGGACTGCGCAGGTCGCGCCCAGAGCTACGAGCTGCTTCATGAGTCGGCCTTCGACGCGTAGCTGACGATCTCAAACTCGATCCCGTCGCGGTCGAAGACGTAGAAGCGCCGACCTGGGTCATAGTTGTCGTGGTTGAACGGTCGGAGACCGTGAGCGATCGCCCGTTGCTCCACGGCGTCGAGGTCTTCGACCACAATGCCGATGTGGTTCAGCGGGCGGGACTTGCCGTGGGCTAGCGGCGGCGCGCCTTCCCGATTGGCGGACCAGATCGCCAGGTATTGGGTGTCGTCGCCGATGTGGATGGTCCAACCGCCTAGCTGTGAGGGCCCTTGCCAGCGCACGTGCCAGCCAAATAGCGCACCTAGCATTTCGGCGGTCTGTGCGGTGTCGCTGACCGCGATATTCACGTGTTCGATCACTGCAGGCGCCATCGAAAGATCCTCAAACCAAGGGAAGTCGGGGTTGACGGCACCCTTCTGCAACCTCAACCTAACTTGAGATCAAGGTATTTTTTCGGACACCATGCGAAGCAGCGATGTGATCACGATCGGGGAGTTGGCCCACCGGACCGGCGTCTCGGTTTCGGCCATCCGGTTTTACGAGGGCAAGGGCTTACTCGAGCCGTTCCGCAGCGCGGGCGGCCAGCGGCGGTTCTTACGCTCGGATATCCGGCGGCTGTCGTTCGTGCGCATTGCCCAGCAGTTGGGTCTGTCCATCGACCTTATCGAACACGAGCTGGCCAAGCTGCCGCAAGGTCGGACCCCGACCCAGGCCGACTGGCGCCGCATCAGCCGCGTAATTCAGACCATTCTGGATGAACGGATCGCCGCGCTTACCCGCACACGTGATCGACTCGACGGCTGTATCGGCTGCGGCTGTCTCTCGCTGAAACGCTGCGCCCTCTACAACCCGGATGACCGTGCAGCGCGCGCAGGCCCCGGTCCGCGCTATGTGATGGGGGACGCTATAGAGGGCGAGCCCCAGGCCCTTGTCAGCGGCACCGGCTAGCGCCAAGGCTACGGTGCGCGCAGGGCAGGGCGGGGATCGAGAATGAAACGATTTGGCAGTTTGGCCTTACTGGCCGCCTTTGGGCTGTTGTTTTCGGCCGGCGGACTAGGCCCGGCAGTGGCGGCAGCCAAGATAGCCGCGACGGCTGAACGCCCGCTGGAGCAATTGACCGTCCAGGTGGATGGCCACCCTATGCGGGTGTGGGCGAGGCGGGCGGCGAGGCCGCGCGGGGCGGTGTTGTTCGTCCATGGCCGCACCTGGAGCGCGAAGCCGAATTTTGACCTCCATACGCCGTCGGGTTCGATGTCGATTCTGCAGGCGTTCGCCGACCGGGGCTTCGCGGCCTATGCTGTCGACCTGCGCGGCTATGGCGAGACACCGCGC
>JAYTWT010000114.1:0-7007 GCA_043743295.1 Alphaproteobacteria bacterium
GGTCTGGGCCGGAGTCGCGGAGAATTCCGCGCTGAACCGCTTGGCAAAGGCCTGCGAAATGGCCGCTCGACGGGTGGGCCTGAAACCCGATCCGCGCCGCTATCACCCCCATGTTACCCTGGCCTACCTGCGCCGCGCCGCCCCCGTCGACGTCGCTATCTGGGTCGAAACACACAGCCGCCTGCAATCGCCGCCGATCGCGATCAACAGCTTCGGCCTCTATTCCAGTACCCTCAGCCGCAACGGTTCGCGCTATAATCTCGAGGCGGAGTTCCCGCTGGAGGGCTAAGCTTCAAGCCCCAGACCTAACCAAAAAAGCTCGTCATCCCCGGGCTCTTGGGAGCCTGCCCCGGGCGGGTCGCGAAGCGGCGCGACCCGGGGGGACCCAGAAGCGCCGCCCTGTCCGAATTGCGCGCGGCGACACCACCACAAACCTTCAACCCCCGGCGCATCTGGATGGCCGGGACAAGCCCGGCCAAGACGATCCAATCTTTGGCGCCCATCGCCCGCCACCCTCAAACCCCCACCGCGTGATCCTTCAGGATCCCCAGCGGTACGATGGCCAGGGTCTCCTCGTGGGTGCTTTCCAACACGATCTGCGGTGCGGCCCCGGCGTCCAGAGCCTCCTTCCAGCGCGGCGCGCAGAGGCACCAGCGGTCGCCCGGCTTCAGGCCCGCAAAGCCATAGTCCGGCATCGGGGTCGACAGGTCATTCCCCGCCGCCTTGGAGAAGGCCAGGAACTCAGCGGTCATCACCGCACAGACGGTGTGCAGGCCCATGTCGTGCGGGCCTGTCTCGCAGCAGCCGTTGCGGAAGAATCCGGTCAGGGGATCGAACGAGCAGGGCACCAGTTCGCCGCCCATCACATTGCGGGCGTCGGCGTCATAGCGGATCGGGGGAGTGGCCATCGCCCCATCCTAAACGCTAAGATTTGGCTCAGGCCAAGCTGCGAAGGTCGGGAGAACCAGGAATGTCCGAGCTGATCCGCCCCCGGCGCAGTGCGCTTTACCTGCCAGCGTCCAATGCGCGCGCGGCAGACAAGGCGCGCAGCCTGTCTTGCGACGTGGTGATCCTGGACCTTGAGGACGCCGTCGCGCCGGACGCCAAGTTTGAGGCGCGGGCCTTGGCGGCGGCGGCCGTTCAGGCGGGTGGATATGGCGGCCGGGAGCTGGTTGTCCGCGCGAACGGCCTGGATACGGCCTGGGGTCACGATGATTTAGCGGCTGTCGCGGGCGCATGCCCCGACGCGGTGTTGATCCCCAAGGTTTCCAGTCCCGCCGATCTTCAGGCCGCACGGACCGCCGTGGGTCCGGACCTGCCGATCTGGGCGATGATCGAGACTTGCGCGGCGATGTTCGCCTTGGACGCCCTCGGCGCGGCTTCATCGGCCTTGGGGGTCAGCGTCTGGGTCATAGGGTCCAATGACCTGGCCAAGGAGATGCACTGCGCCCTGACGACCGACCGCGGGCCTTTGTTGACCGCGCTCAGCCTCAGTGTGATGGCCGCCCGCGCCCACGGCCTGACCATCCTTGACGGTGTATTCAACGACATCAGCGACGCCGAAGGGCTCGCGCGCCAGTGCATTCAAGGCGCGGATTTCGGCTTTGACGGCAAGACCCTGATCCATCCCGGCCAGATTGAGGCCGCCAATCTGGCCTTCTCGCCCGATCCCGCCGCGGTCGCCTGGGCCCGGGTGGTGGTGGGCGCTTTCGCTGAGCCCGGCACCTCTGACAAAGGCGTGCTCAAAATCGACGGTCGCATGGTCGAGCGGCTGCATTTGGCGGAGGCCGAGCGGTTGATCGCCATCGACGCGGTGATCGCTGCCCGCGAGGCCGCGTGACCCCGGCCCTGCTGTTTGCGATGCTGCTGTCGGCGGCCCCAGCGGACGATGCCTATGACGCCCGGGTGCGCAGCGCCATGGCCTCTGCCCAAGCCCTCCGTGGCCCCCTGGAAGGCGGCTGGGTCCTGTCCGCGGGCGGGAAGGACCTCTACGCCCTAGAACTGATGGACCGAAACGGCACCGTCGACGGAGCTTGGCGCGACCTCAGCCGTGTGGCCGCCCTGAACGCCTCCGGCTTCATCGCCCCGACGGAGCGCATCGAGGGGCGGTTGAGCCTTACAATCAATGCACACCGCGTCGGCTTGATGCTAACCCCCAATGGCACTTGGATTGTTGAAATATCAGGAGAAAACGCCACCCAACGGGGTATCATCCGCCGATCTGTCGTGTCCGAAAACCGCGAGAAATAGGCAACCAAAAGCGCTATCTTACATACATGCTCCATTATACGCTTTTCGAAACAGTGATCGGCTGGGCCGGCCTGGCCTGGGGTGACGCGGGGCTGGTCGGAGTTCATCTGCCGGAGCCTGATCCGGAGACGGCCCGCCGCAGTTTCCTGCGCCGGTTTCCTGAGTTGATCGCGGCACCAATCCCCTCTAAATTCGCCAAGACGGTCGAAGACATCCGCGCTCTGATGGACGGCGAGAAGCCCGACCTGTTGGATGCCCTCATCGACCTCAGCCAGACCCCACCGTTCCACGCCCGCGTCTACGAGATTGCCCGCGCCATACCGCCCGGCGAAACCCTGACCTATGGCGAGGTGGCGGTGCGATTGGGCGACAAGCTGCTGGCGCGTGATGTGGGGCAGGCCCTCGGCAAGAACCCTTGGCCCATCGTTGTCCCCTGTCACCGGGTCACGGCGGCGGGTGGAAAGCCGGGCGGCTTCTCGGCGCGCGGCGGCGTGAACACCAAGCTGAAACTCCTGGCTATCGAAGGCGCGAAAGCCGCCGCCCAGGCCGACCTCTTCACCTAGGCGGATGGGAACCCCTTGGCGCGCAGGTAGGCGTTCACATCCGGATCGCGGCCCCGGAACCGGCGATAGCCAATGCGCGGGTCGACGGTGTTGCCCACCGACATGACGTTGTCGTGCAACCGCTTGGCCACAGCTCTGTCGTAGAGTTTGCCTGGGGCCTCCTTGAAGGCCTCGACCACGTCCAACGACATCACCTCGGACCACAGGTAGCTGTAGTAGCCCGCCGAATAGCCGTCGCTGGCGAACACATGCTGGAACTGCGGCGTGCGGTGCCGCATCGGCAGTTCACTCGGCATGCCCAACTTGGCCAGTTCCTCGCGCTCGAAAACGTCCGGATCGATGTCGGCGTCCGCCGCCAGATGCAGTTTCATGTCAATCAGCGCCGAAGCCAGATACTCGGTCACGTCAAACCCCTGGCGGAACCGGCTCGCCTGTTTGATCTTCTCGATCAGGGCCTGTGGGATCGCCTGGCCAGTCCTATGGTGCAGGGCGAACCGGTTTAGGATCTGCGGCGTCGACAGCCATGCCTCGTTCACTTGGCTGGGGAACTCCACATAGTCACGGAACACCCGCGTCCCCGAAAGGCTGGGATAGGTCACGGCAGAGTTGAGGCCGTGCAGAGCATGGCCGAACTCGTGGAACAGGGTTTTGGCGTCGTCCCAGGAAATCAGAACCGGCTCACCAGGCGCGCCTTGTACGAAGTTGGAATTATTCGAGACAATGGTGGTGATTTTACCGCCGTAGGTCTGCTGGGTCCGGTAGGCGTTCATCCAGGCGCCGGACCGCTTTCCAGTACGCGCATAGGGGTCGAAGTACCAAAGACCGACATGGCGGTCGCCGCGACGGACTTCGTAGACGGTGACGGTCGGGTGCTGGACTGGGACGTTCGTGACTGGCCGGAACGCGAAGCCGTAGAGCTGCCCCGCAGCCCAGTGCATGCCATCCTTCAGCTTATCCAGCTGGAGGTAGAGTTTGACCTCATTGAGATCCAGGTCATAGCGCGCCGCCCGCACCTTTTCGGCATAGTAACGATAGTCCCAGGGTGCGATCTTGACGCCCGCGCCGTCCTTGTCGGCAATCGCCTGCATTTCGGCGACTTCCTCCCGGACCCGGGCAATCGCCGAGGGCCAGACCCGCATCATCAGCGCCATGGCGGCCTCGGGCGTGTCGGCCATCGAATTGCGGGATAGCCGCCAATGGGCGTGCGTGGGAAAGCCCAACAGCTTGGCCCGCTCGGCCCTCAGCTTCAGGATCTTCCGGATCGTCGCATTGTTATCTCGGGCATCGCCGTTGTCGCCACGGCTGTAGAAGGTCTTCCAAACCTGCTCACGCAAGTCGCGGCGATCCGAATAGGTCAGGAACGGATCGACTGACGAGCGGGTGTTGAGGATGGCGTACTCACTAGCCCGCTTCTTCTCAGTCGCCACGGCCCCGGCGGCGGCGCGAACATCGGCGGGTAGTCCGACAAGATCGGCCTCTTTGAGATAAAGGACGTAGTCGGTCTCATCCGCCAACAGGTTCTGGCCAAATACCGCAAAATTGCCGGCCAACTGGAAATTGATCGAGGCCAGCCGCTTCTTGGCCTGCGCGTCCAGCCGCGCACCGCCACGAACGAAGGCGTTCCACCGGATCTCAGTGAGGCGCTTCTGTTCGCCGGTCAGTTTGGCGGCGTCACGCGCCTGATACACAGCATCGACGCGTTGGAAGAGAGCGGCGTTCTGCAGGATCTTGTCGCTGTGACCGGCGAGCTTCGGGAACAAGGATCGGTCCAGGGCGCGGATTTCGGGGGTCGAGAGCGTCCCACTCCAGACCCCATAGACGCTCTGCAGCCGGTTGCCCGCGGCCCCGGTGCCCTCCATCGCGGCGATAGTGTTGGCAAAGGTGGGCGGCGCAGGATTGTCCGCAATCGCCTCGATTTCCTTGAGTTCGCGCGCCATTGCGAGGTCGGCGCTGGGTGCAAAATCGTCGACCTTGACCCTATCGAAGGGCGGAACGCCCCCAAAGGGTCCCGGCCAAGGTTCTAGTAGCGGACTTGTGACCGGCACCGAGGCGTCGGTCACCCGTGGCAATGCGAGTGAAGCGACAGAGGTTGCCAGAAATGTGCGGCGGCGCATGCAGACTCCAGAGATCAAAGTGACCCCATTTGTCGTCTACGACAAAGTCCCGATGGCGACTATCGGGGTTACTCGTGACAGCCTCGCCAACCCTCGCTAACACCGGATCATGGCGATTGGCGTTTTCGATTCCGGGGTCGGCGGACTTACGGTTCACCATCGGCTGGTGGCGCGGTTCCCGCAGGCCGACTTCATCTACCTCGCCGACCAAGCCAACGCGCCTTACGGGGGGCGATCCGGCGAGGAGATCGTGGATCTGACCCGTAACGGATGTGAGCGGCTGTTCGCTGAAGGTTGCGACGTCGTGGTCCTGGCTTGCAACACCGCCGCCAGTGTGGCGCTGCGCCGACTGCAACAGACGTGGCTTCCCGGCTATCGCCGAGAGCTGGGCCGCGCGGTGAGTATCTTGGGTATCGTTGTCCCGACCATCGAGGCGGCGACCGGCCTACCCTGGGAGCACGAAGCCGAACGACGCGGCGACAAGATCGAAAAGCTGGATATCCTGGGCGTCTTCTCAACCCCGGCTACAGCCCGAAGTCGTGTCTATGAGATCGAGATCGATAAACGCCGCCAGGATGTGGCCGTCTTCTCCGAGCCCTGCCCGAAGTTGGCCCGGATGATCGAGGCGGGCGCGGCGCGCGATGACCTTGCTGCGGTCATCACCGGCCACGTGAAGGCGCTCAGCACCCGGATCGGTCGTGCGCCGGATCGCGCGATCCTCGGCTGCACCCACTACGAGATTGTCGCCGACCTATTCCAGGACGCCCTGCCACCGGGCACGCCTTTGATCCGCCAGCCCGAAGCCACGGCGGACGCTCTGGAGCGCTATCTGGAGCGTCACCCGGAGTTCGATCCTGGGGCCAGCGCGGTTCGGCGGTTTCTGACCACCGGTCGTCCCGGTGCCCAGCACGGCTTAGTTGAGGCGTTCTGGGGATCGGCATTGAGCTTCGAGGCGGCGTGATGCTCCCAACGATCCGGCAACTCCAGTATCTGAAACTTCTAGCCGAGCACGGCGGCTTTGGGCGCGCTGCGGATGCGGCGCATGTGACCCAGCCTACGCTGTCGGCCGGCATCCAGGAACTTGAGCGTACGCTTGGTGCGCCCGTTGTCGACCGCGCCCGGTCCGGTGTGATCCTCACCCCCGTCGGGGAAGAGGCCCTGCGCCGCGCGACAACAATCCTGAACGAGGCCGAAGAGTTGGTCGAGGCGGCCAAGAATGCAGGCCTGCCCTTAGCTGGACGGTTTCGGCTAGGCGTCATACCGACCATTGCGCCATTTATGTTGCCGGGCGTCCTGCCCTTGCTGCGCGAGCGTTATCCCCGGCTGAAGCTGTTCCTGCGTGAGGACCTAACACAGCGGCTTATCGCTCAACTCAAGGCGGGCCGTCTGGACGCCGCGTTAATCGCGCTGCCCTTCGACATGAGCGGCCTGGAATGGGCGCATGTCGCCGATGACGAGTTGTTGGCCGCATTGCCTGCCGATCACCCGCTGGCCGCCGCGCCGTCGGCCTCGCCCGAGGCGATGGAGCGTGACACGCTCATACTGCTGGAGGACGGGCACTGTTTGCGGGAACATGCGCTCTCGGCCTGCCGTCTGAACCCACCGCGCACGACCAGCGGCGAAGAGCCGTTCTCTGCCACCTCACTGCCGACTCTGGTGCAGATGGTGGGTGCGGGCCTAGGGGTCACCTTCTTGCCCCGTATGGCCGTCAAGGCCGGGCTGGCCGAGGCCGCGAACTTGGCAATCCGGCCAATCGACGCCGAAAACCCCGCGCGGGAGATCGTTGTCGCCTGGCGCGCCGGCTCCAACCGCCGTGCCGAGGGCCGCCTGTTGGCCGAAATCCTCAAGGACGCCTGATGGGCCTACATTAAGATATATTTAGATACAGTCGATTTCGATTGTGGGGCCTTTCATTTCGATATATCTCACAAATAGACATATCGAAATGGAGTCTAAATCAAATGCACAAACACAGAATTTTACATGCCCGTATTCATCGCAGCCGCCATGGCTGGGCCGGGCACATGGGCCATCACGGAGAAGGTCATGAGGGCCGCCGCGGCCGCTTCGGCCGGTTCTT
>JAYTWT010000115.1:0-1631 GCA_043743295.1 Alphaproteobacteria bacterium
GGTTCCAGCCGCACTACGGCGGAGTCTACCTTCGGCGGCGGCGTGAAGGCGCGGGCGGGCACGTCCATCACACGCTCGGCGCGGCAGGTCGCTTGGACGATCACCGCCAGCCGGCCATAGGCGTCTTCGCTTGGCCCCTCAGTGATCCGGTCAGCGACCTCGCGTTGGAACATCAGGGTCAGAGACTTCGGTGTCCAGGTCCCAGTCAGCCACTTTATCAACAGGGGCGTGCCGACATTGTAGGGCAGGTTCGAGACCACGTGGGCCGGACTGCTCGCAACAACATCGCTTTCCTTCACTTTTAAGGCGTCAGCATAAATGACGTTCAAGCCGTCACTTGCGGCGGCAATCTCATCAAGAAGTGGGCGAAAACGTTGGTCGGTCTCAATGGCCGTGACCTGAGCGCCGGTTTCCAGCAAAGCGCGGGTCAGGCCGCCGGGTCCGGGGCCGACCTCGATCACATGATCGCCTTTGCCCACCTGAGCCAAACGCGCGATCTTTCGGGTGATGTTGAGGTCCAGCAGGAAATGCTGGCCGAACGCCTTGTTGGCCCAAAGGCCGTGCGCCTCCAACGCCTCACGTATCGGGGGTAGGTCTAGCAGGGTCATCCCCGGCGGCGTGCAGCGATTAGGTGGGCGAGGCGAAGCGCGGCAATCAGGCTGTCAGCGCGGGCCACACCCTTGCCGGCGATATCGAAGGCGGTGCCGTGATCCGGCGACGTGCGCACGATAGGTAGGCCGAGGGTCACGTTCACGCCTCCCCAGAAGTCCAGCATCTTGATCGGGATCAGCGCCTGATCGTGGTAGAGACAGACCGCCGCATCGTAGGTCGCGCGCACCTCTGCTGGAAACAGCGTGTCGGAGGGGAATGGACCCCGCGCATCGATGCCGAGGGCGTTGAGCGCGGCCACTGCCGGGGCCACAATTTCCACCTCCTCGCTGCCGATTTGTCCGGACTCCCCGGCGTGGGGGTTCAATCCGGCGACAGCTAACCGGGGCTGCAGGATCCCGAAGTCGCGCTTCAGAGCCTGGTGGGTCACCTGGGCGGCATGGATGATTGCCTCAAGGCTTAGGGCGGCTGAGACTTGGCTCAAGGGCTTATGGATCGTCACCAGGGTCGTTCTGAGGTCGGCGGCGCTCAGCATCATCACCGGCCCACGGGTGCCGACATACGGTGTGGCCTGCGTCAGCTCTCCGAGGAATTCCGTATGGCCAGGGAACTTGAAACCGGCGGCATAGAGCGGGGCTTTGGCAATGGGGGCGGTCACCACGCCAGCGGCATCCGCAGAAAGCGCCAGTTCGACGACGGTCTCGATCCATTGGATGATCTGGGGTGCGTGGAGGGGATTCGGATGCCCCGGCTGGACCGGCGCGGTCAAGGGCAGGTCCAGCACCGGCAGGGCGTCGGCAAACAGCGCGGAGGCCTGGTCAGCCTGCGCGATCGTCCGAACGGGCACGCCGGTCAGTAGCCGTGCGTCGCCGACCACAAAGAACGGGTGGGCCTCATGCCGCAGCGCCTGCCACGCCTTGACAATGATTTCCGGACCGATGCCGGCGGGATCGCCTAGGGAAAGGGCGAGCGGGGTCACCGCGTTTCGATGGTCGCCGAGTTGCGAAGGTCGCGCATATAGC
>JAYTWT010000116.1:0-3827 GCA_043743295.1 Alphaproteobacteria bacterium
CGGGCCCAGGTGGCGGAATTGGTAGACGCGCTGGCTTCAGGTGCCAGTGGCTTAACGGCCGTGAAGGTTCGAGTCCTTTCCTGGGCACCACCCCTGAGATAGTACGGGGGTGGCCAATGGGTCGGAGTTCAAAAATCGGTGACGACTTTCGTTCATGAGGGTGATCTGCCGGACGGCGCGATGGCCGGTGCCACGGCAGTCGCTGTTGACTCAGAAACGATGGGGCTGCGGCTGGGCCGCGACCCGCTCTGCGTGGTGCAACTCTCCGACGGCAAGGGCGACGCGCACCTGGTGCAGTTAAACCGCGCGACCTATGACGCGCCGAATCTGAAACGCCTGCTGATCGATCCTGCGGTGGTGAAGATTTTTCACTTCGGCCGCTTTGATATTGCCATGTTCTGGCTTCATCTTGGAGTTGTGACTGCTCCCGTCTATTGCACCAAGATCGCCTCCAAGCTGGCGCGCACCTACACCGACCGCCACGGCCTTAAGGACGTGACCAAGGAACTGGTGGGCATTGACCTGTCCAAGGCGCAACAGAGCTCTGACTGGGGCGCGACAAAGCTGTCGCCCGATCAAGTCGCCTATGCCGCTTCCGACGTTGCCCACCTGCATCTGCTGAGGTCCCGCCTGGACGAGATGCTGCTGCGTGAAGGTCGCGACCATCTGGCCCGCGCCTGTTTCGAGTTCCTCCCCCACCGCGCCCTGCTGGACGTGGCGGGCTGGGAGGACGCCGACATATTTGCGCACAGTTGAGCGCCACATGACCGCTGCCGACATCACCCTGCAGGACCCTGGCTTTCCCGAGCGCCGCCGGGCTGACTTTGAGCGCTGGCGGCGGCGTTCGCGGCTGATCCGCACCTTGCGTATTGCCTTGCCCGTGCTGATCGCGATGATCTTCCTTGGGTTGGTCGGTAGCGTTGCCTGGTCGACGTTGAATGCTGTTCCTCGGGCCACCCGGGGTGGTGATGAGCCGATCCGCCTGGTCACCCCGCGCTTCGTGGGTCGCGACGATAAAGGGCGCGCCTTCGTGCTCACTGCCGAATCAGCTACCCGCGACCGACTGGACTACCAACGCGTGATCTTGAAGAAGCCGGCCCTGGTGCTGGATGAGAACGGCCCCGACATGCTCCGCATCAATGGGCTGGACGGCGTTTTCCACGAGCAAGACGGCAAGTTAGAGCTGGGCGGCGGCGTGCGCCTGGCCGATGCTAAGAACAGCTTCGACACCGCCGCCTCGCTGTTCGATACCAAAACGGGAGAAGTCGTCGGTTCCGGTCCGATCCGGGGCGCGGGCGGTCTTGGCGAAATCCGCGCTGAGTCCTATGGCGTCTACGGCAAAGGCGAGAGTATGGTTTTCAAAGGCGGCGTCCGCACGCGGCTGGAGACCAAGAAATGACCCGCGCGGAAACTAAGGCAGCCATGACGTCTCGCTCCCCCGCCCATCTCCTCGCCCTCGCTTTCGTGGCGGCCTTTGCGCTGTCTGGTGCGCCAGCGCTAGCGCAGCAACTGGGGCCCGGCGGTGACGGGCCCGTCGACATCACCGCAGATGAGCTGGAGGTCCAGAACAAGGCCTGCGTCTCCATTTGGCGCGGACGCGCCGAGGCGCTGCAAGGCCAGACGCGGCTTCGGGCCGATCTATTGCGCGCAGTGATGGCCACAAAACAGGCCGTGGCGGGCGCACCCAGCCTGGGAACCAGCGCCTGCGGGGAATTGATCCGGATGGAGGCTGAGGGTCAGGTCTTCTACGTGACGTCCAAGGACCAGCGGGTTCGAGGCGACGCGGCTACCTATGATGCCAACGCCGAAACGGTGACGATGACCGGCGATGTCATTGCGGTTCAGGGCCAGAACGTCCTGCGCGGCTCGCGTATGGTGTTCAACACCAAGACCGGTGAGGGTCGCCTGACCGGCGGCACCAGCGGCCGAAATCAATCGGCCCGCCCACGCGGCGTCTTCTATCAAACCAAGAAGCCTGCGGACGCACCTAAGTGAACGCACCCCAGCGTTTCGACCCCAAAGGTGTCATCCCCTCCGACGGTCTGGTCGTTGACAACGTCGGTAAGTCGTTCCGCGGCCGCGCCGTGGTCAAGGGCGTCAGCCTGCGCCTGCGTCGCGGCGAAGTGGCCGGACTGCTCGGCCCCAATGGCGCCGGCAAGACCACCACCTTCTATATGATCACCGGCCTGATACCGGCCGACTACGGTGCCATTTATCTGGACGGCGAAAACATTACTGCCCAGCCGATGTACCAGCGCGCTCGCATGGGCGTGGGCTATCTGCCGCAAGAGACCTCGATCTTCCGTGGCATGAGCGTCTGGGAAAACGTCATGGCCGTGGTCGAGCTGCGCCAGAACGACAAGAAAAAAGCACGCGAGACGGTTACCCAACTGCTCGAGGAATTACACATCGAGCACCTGCGCAACTCCCCCGCCGTAGCCCTGTCAGGAGGCGAACGCCGGCGCGTCGAAATCGCCCGGGCTCTGGCGTCAGAACCCAGCTTCATGCTGCTGGACGAGCCTTTCGCGGGCATCGACCCGCTGGCCATCGCCGATATCCGCGAAGTCATCAGCTATCTGAAGAAACGCGGCATCGGCATCCTGATCACCGACCACAATGTCCGCGAGACCCTGGACATCATCGACCGCGCCTCGATCATCCACGCGGGTGAGGTGCTGTTCGAGGGCAGCCCCGACGAGATCGTCGATGATCCGGAAGTGCGCCGCGTCTACCTTGGCGACCGGTTCACGTGATCGTGCGCCGTGGCGTCCTGGCAGGCTTGGCTGCCTTGGCCCTAGCTGGCCCCGCTGCGGCTGCGGCCAAGGTGGTCGATGCCAATAGGGTATTCCCCTTTCTCGACGTTTATCTGAAGATTCCGCCCGCCGACCGCAGCCGCTTTCGCCTTGTTTACGCTTTCCGCAGCGCGGGCAAACCGCTTGCCGCCCCAGTCTGGTTGATCGACGGCGGGACCCGAACGCCGATACCTCTGCGGACTGATGGCAGGGCCGACCGGCTACCCACACTGGCGCAGTTGGACCGCAGCAAAATCGAGGTCGGTGTCGACGCTGCGGTCAAGATCAGCATCGATATGACGTTGGAGCCGACGACCGCCTTGGCGACGGAACTGGACGCCCGCGAACTTGCCGCTGCCATCGCCCAGGCCTCAACCGGCGTGCGCAAGGGGGCCGGGATCATGGCCCTGGCCATACCCAAGATGCAGGCCGTCGAGTTCCATGGCGTGGCCTCCGGAGAGGTAGAGTTCGCCGACGGCCGCCGCGCACCTCTGCCGATCAAGGAGGGTAGGCCGACCTACAACCCCGCGACCCAACCGGCCGCCAAGACCGTGCGCTTCCCGAAGCCGCCGACCCGGATCACGATCGGGTAGGGGCGGGATCTGCCTTCATCCGCGCGTAGAGGTCTGCTTGCTGACGACGCCATCGAGCGCGGAGCGAGGCTGGACGATCTGGATAGCGGACTTCGCCGAACTCGGCTGCGGACACCCTGTCGGTTCGGAAGCTGCGGAAATCTTGGCGCAGTTCGCACCACGCCACGATTAGTCGCGTCGTCTCGTGATAGCCGACAGCAAACGGCCAAATGGTGCGTCGGCTCTCACGCACCTGCTCGTCGCGATACGTCAAGGTGAGCTTGAAGCCGGCGCGGATCGCTTGGCGGACCTGGACCATATCCACAGTGTCCGCCGTCGCGCGCCAGTTACCGGCCGCTCGCGTAGACGGCTCCACCACGAGCGGACGCAACGCCTCAGGGATCACCGCGCCGATCTTGGCGATCAAATCCTGGGCGGCGCGGCTCAGCGCGGGATCGCCCCG
>JAYTWT010000117.1:0-13445 GCA_043743295.1 Alphaproteobacteria bacterium
CCCGCCGAAACCAATCCACGCCGGGCGTTTTCCACCAGCAGGCTGATCGCGGTCTTGCGCACGAGGTCGGGCAGCGGCGCGCCTTCAAAGGTGTCGATAATGGTGGAAATCAAACTCACGGATGGCGGCCTTTCGGGGGGACGGGGAAGAAGGCGCTGACCCGAGCCTGATAGTCGCGGAAGAGGTCGCCTCTGGACTTCAGCATTGCCTCTTCCAGCGGCGGAACGCCGGACACATAACGCAGCAGGCCGAACATCACGGCCGCCGCGATGAAGCTGAGCCAGGTCAAAGGCTGGTTCGGCTTAAAGGCGATCATCGGATAGGCGAGCCAGCCCAGCCACTGGAAGAAATAGTTGGGGTGCCGCGACCACGCCCACAGCCCCTGATCCATCACGCCACCCTTATTGGCGGGGTCGGCGCGGAAGCGCTTCATCTGATTATCGGCGATACCCTCGCCTAGGATCGCCACGGCGAAGACGGCGATCGCCATGGCGTCGCGAACGTCGAGGCCGAGTTCAGGACGGCGCGCCGCCAGAACCACCGGGATCGCCAGCAAGGCGGCGGCCGGTGCCTGAGGTAAGGTCACGAACAGCATCCTTAGCGGGTAGCCCTTGGCGTCTCCCTCTCGGAACGCGGCATACCGCGGGTCCTCCGGATGCCCAGCCACACGCGATGTCAGATAGAGACCCAGGCGCGCGCTCCAGAGGATCATGAAGGCCGCGACCATCCATTGGCGCGGCTCCGGTGAGAGCCCATTCAGTGGACAGAGAGCGGCCGCGGCCAGGACGATACCCGTCCCCCAGGTCCAGAAGACGTCGGTCCATCCTCCATTGCGGCTGAACAATCCAAACGCCCACGCCGCCAGCATAACCGCCACCATCCCGCCCAACACGCCCACAATGATCAGCCAGAACATCAACTACTCCTGCAAGGGGTCGATACGACCACGTTCGCCGCCAAGACGCATCCAGTGCTGTGACGAACACGTAGCGTTTGCTAAGCAGGCGTAGTTCGTAGTGTCGCCATATAGGGCGCAGATGAGGAATTCGACAGCGTGGAAACGCCTTCGCAACAGCGATTGAACGTGGCCGTGATTGGCGCCGGCATCGCAGGCCTTTCCACCGCCTGGCTGCTATCACAAAAGCACGATGTCACCCTGTTTGAAGCTGATCCCCGGCTGGGTGGCCATGCGCACACCGGCGAGGCCCCTGGCCATGCCGGGCCGGTTGCGGTCGACACCGGCTTCATCGTCTATAACGAAGGCAACTATCCAAATTTCACCGCGCTGCTGGAGCACCTGGGCGTACCCAGCCTCTATGCAGACATGTCGCTCAGCGTCTCGCTGGATGACGGCGCGTTCGAGTACTCCAGCTTCGGCCTTGGCGGCGTCTTCGCCCAGAGACGCAATGCGCTGTCGCCGCGCTTCTGGCGCTTGTTGCTGGACATCAACCGCTTCTTCAAGACCGCCCCAAACGACCTGGCGATGCTCGAGCGCGAGGCGACCTCGCTGGGCGATTATTTGAAAGCCAAGGGCTATGGCGACGCCTTCCGGGACGACCACCTGCTGCCACAGGCTGCCGCCATATGGTCGACGCCACTGGACCAGATCGATGCCTATCCCGCCGCCTCGCTGATCCGATTTTTCCAAAACCATGGCATGATGACCCTTACCGGCCGGGGCCTGTGGCGTACGGTCTCTGGCGGCAGCCGGGAATATGTGGCGAAACTCACCGAGGCCTTCCAGGGCGAGGTGCGTAAGGGTGTTCGGGTGGCGGGCGTCCATCGCGACGCCAATGGCGCGGAGCTGCGGTTAGCCGGCGGCGCACGCGAGCGCTTCGACCAGGTTGTGATTGCCACCCATGGCGATACGGCGCTGAGCCTGCTGGACGATCCATCGCCGGAAGAGACCCGCCTGCTGTCGGCCTTCCGTTACAGCCGCAACATGATCGCGTTGCACACCGATCCCGTGCTGATGCCCAAGCGGCGTAGCGCCTGGACCAGCTGGAACCACATCGGCCGCCGCGCAGCGCCGGGCGAAGGCGCGGTCACCTATTGGATGACGCGTCTACAGAGTCTGCAGAACGCGCCGGACATCTTCGCCACGCTCAATCCAAACAAGGAAATTGCGGCAGACAAGCTGATCAAGACCGAGATTTACGATCACCCGCTGTTCGACGGCGGTGCCATCGCCGCACAGCGGGAATTCTGGGATATCCAAGGCGCGCGGCGGACCTGGTTCTGTGGCTCGTACCTGGGCCATGGATTCCACGAGGACGCCCTGCAGTCCGGTCTGGCCGTGGCCGAACAACTTGGCGGCGTGCGCCGACCCTGGTCGGTCGAGGACGAGAGCGGCCGCATCCATGTCCGCGCATCCGCCCTCAACGCGGCGGCGGCATGACCTTCGCTTCGGGCCTCTATCCCGGGGTGGTCACCCACACCCGGCTGAAGCCCCGGCGACATGCGCTGAAATACAACATCTTCATGCTGCTCCTGGACCTGGACGAGCTCGATGTTCTGGATCGCCGACTGAAGCTGTTTTCTCTGCAGCGGTTCAACCTCGTAGGTTTCGATCCGGCGTATCATGGCGATGGATCGGCCACGCCGCTGAAAGACCAGGTCGAGGCGCAACTGGCCGCTGCCGGGATCGCCTATGGCGGGGCGGTCCGCATGCTAGCCATGCCGCGTATCCTGGGTATGGGCTTCAACCCCATCACCGTCTTCTTCTGCCACCGCCAGGACGAAGCCTTGAGCGCCATCCTCTACGAAGTGAACAACACCTTCGGCGAGCGGCACAGCTATCTGATCCCTGCGGAAGACGCGCCGGTCGTCAAACAGGCCTGTGAGAAGGGATTCTACGTCTCGCCGTTCATGGATATGGACTTGAGCTACGCGTTCCGCGTCCGACCTCCGGGCGAGCAGGTTCAGGTGCTGGTAGATGTGGACGACGCTGAGGGCCGGATCTTGGCGACGGGTTTCGTCGCCCAGCGCCGGGAACTTACGGACGGCAGTCTCCTGGCCGCCTGGTTCACCCATCCTTGGATGACCGTAGGTATCATGGGCGCGATCCATTGGGAGGCTTTGCGCATCTGGCTGAAGGGCGAGAAAGTGCGTGAACGCCCGACAAAGCCCGACTGGCCCGTTACTGTGGTGACGGCGGCGAAGCTGGCGGCCTAGCCCTTACGGAATACCCAAATATCGCCATCACCGCCCAAGTCGAAGGGTGGACGGTCTAGGGTAAAGCCACCCGCCAAAGCGAAAGGTTGCGGGTCCTGCATATAGAGCGCCAGTCGCTCGGACGAGCGTTCCACCTCAGTGCCCGCCGCGTCGAGCACTGCATAGTCCAACACCTGCTCCAGCCGGTTCAGCCCCGCACGGAAGCTGCGCTCACGCACATAGAGGCGCAGGCGTCGGCCCCCTTCTAGCGGCTGATCCATGACCACCGCCTTGGGATCGATAGGCTTCAGATTTTGCATCAAGTCGAGGTTCGGCAGGTGCACGGCGAACAGTCCGCCCGCCGGCAGATGCTTAGCTGCTGTCTTGAAGCCGAGCGTCCAGGCGGCACCGGCCGGGATGTGGGCCAGGGTGTGGTAAGGGCAAATGACCAGATCGAAGGTCCGCTTTAGGTCGACCGAGGTCAGGTCGCCCAACTGTAGCGCAATACGCGCCGCCACTGCCGCATCCAGAGCGGCGACCCGCGATTTGGCCTGTGCCAACATCGCGGCGGCGATGTCGATGCCGGTCACCTCGAACCCCAAAGCCGCCAGCCCGCAGGTCAACCGTCCGGTCCCGGCACCTAATTCCAGGATTGTCGCCCCCGTCGATGCCAGTCCGGCGTAGACATCCTGATCGCCCTGCAGACGTTTGTCCGCAGCAGTGACTACGTCGTAGTAGAGGGCACTCAGGGCTCCTGACGCGTAGTAGGATTTGGCTTTGGCCATGGGCTCTTTTGCGCGCGGCGTTGCGCCGGATCAATGTGAGGTCCAAATATCAGATGCACAGTCCCGCCGTGATGAATTCTGAGGATCGTCGATGAAGACCCTGTCCCAACGTTTCGCGCGCTTGGCGCTCATCATGGTGGTCCCGCTCGCCCTGGCGGCGTGTGGCGTAAACACCATCCCCACCCAGGAAGAGGCGGCCAAGGCCAAGTGGGCCGAGGTACAGAACCAGTATCAGCGCCGAGCTGACCTGATCCCCAATCTGGTGGCGACGGTAAAGGGCTATGCAGCCCAGGAAAGCAGCGTTCTGATCGGTGTCAGTCAGGCCCGCGCCGGTGCCTTGCAGGTCAAGTCAGACGCCAGCATCACGACCGACCCGGCGGCCTTCCAGCGCTATGCCGCGGCGCAGAACAACCTCTCCCTTGCCCTAGCCCCGATGCGGGTGCTGCAGGAGAACTATCCAGACCTAAAGTCCAACGAGAATTTCATGGCTCTGCAGAGCCAGCTGGAGGGCACCGAGAACCGTGTGACAATCGCACGGCGCGACTACAACGAGGCCGTGCAAACGTTCAACACCACCCTGCGAACCTTCCCGCAAGTCCTCTGGGCTAAGACTGTCCACGGCGGCTCCAAGGCAATGCAGTTGTTCCAGGCGACCTCGACCGCCCAGTCAGCGCCGACGGTAGACTTCGGCGGCTCCACACCCGGTACTACGCCGGGGTCAGCACCGCCGGAGCCGGCTAAGCCTTGATCCCAACCCGCCTTTCGGGGTGGCGCGGGCTGGGTCTGGCCTGCCTGCTGCTGATCCCGGGTCTGGCCCTCGCTGCGCCGACGTTTCCACCGCTGACCGGACGGGTGGTAGACAACGCGCAACTTCTGTCCCCGGAGGCTGAGGTCCGCCTGGACGGTGAACTGGCCGCGCTTGAACAGGAGACCGGTCATCAGGTTGTCGTCGCCACCCTCCGCGACCTGCAAGGCTACGAGATCGAGGACTACGGTTACCAGCTGCTGCGCGCGTGGGGCGTCGGGCGCAAGGCTGAGGACGACGGCGTTATCCTGATCGTCGTGCCGGCCCAGAAGAAGGTGCGGATAGAGGTCGGCTACGGCCTGGAACCGGTGCTGACCGACGCGATGTCCAGCCTAGTTATCCAGCGAAAGATCCTGCCAGCGTTTAAGGCGGGACGCTTTGAACAGGGCGTGGTGGATGGCGCGGAGGCGATCATCGCCCAGCTGGGCCTACCACCGGAAGAGGCTCGCGCTCAGGCGGCGCAGGCGATCAGCGTGCGGGCTGACGCTCGGCAGTCGGGCGGTGGAGGCATCCCGATCATTTTCGTGATCATCATTGTGTTTTGGATACTGAGCGCTGTGTTGCGCGCGTTCGGTGCGCGGCGACGCGGCGGGCTGTGGTGGCTCTTGCCGCTGTTGCTCTCGAACCGGGGCGGTGGTGGTGGCTGGAGCGGCGGAGGCGGCGGGTTTTCTGGCGGCGGCGGTTCAGGGGGAGGCGGCGGCGCCTCCGGGAGCTGGTGATGAAAACACCCCTGATGAGTTCAGAAGACCTCGCGGCGATCGCCATAGCCGTGCGCGCGGCCGAAGTTCGGACCGCCGGCGAAATCTATTGCATCGTCGCTGAGGAAAGCTCGGACTACCACGGCACGCCCCTGGCCTGGGCCGCCGGCGTCGCTTTGCTTGCGCCCGCGCTGCTGTTGCTGGCCGGGTTCCACGTCAGTGCCCCGGACATGGGCCTGCTCGGCGGCTGGACGGCCGATCAGGTCGAGGACGTCGGCGAGGCGACGTTGCGGGCCGCTCTGGTCGGCACGCTGGTGCTGCAGGCGGCGCTGTTCGTGGTCACTCTGCTGATCAGCTCACTCCAGCCGGTCCGCCGGATCCTGACGCCGAAGGGCATGAAACGCGAGCGGGTTCGAGCGCGGGCCGAGCACCAGTTCATCGCCAAGAATCTCAACGCGACGCGGGATCGTACCGGCGTGTTGATCTACGTCTCATTGGCAGAGCGGATGGCCGAGCTGATCGCCGACGAGGCCATCCACGCCCAGGTCGCCGACGACACCTGGACGACCGCTATGTCGGCCCTGACCGAGGGGCTGAAGCACGGCGCGCCAGCGGAAGGTTTCATTGCCGCGATCAGCCAATGCGCCGACGTCCTGGCCGAGCATTTCCCGCCCCGGGCAAAGGACAATCCGAACGAACTGCCCGACGCCGTGGTGATCCTGCCCGGCGGTTGATTTGGGCCATATCGAACATTCTTGAGCCAACCCTTTTCGTGGTCCGTTCGGCGGGGTAACATCTCGGTAAAATTGGGAGACGCGCGCGCGATGGCCTATACGCTCAACGTCAATGGAAAGGCGCTCAGCGCCGATGTGGATGGCGACACGCCGTTGCTGTGGACCTTAAGGGATACCCTAGGGTACGTCGGCACCAAGTACGGTTGCGGGGTCGCCGCCTGCGGTGCCTGCACAGTGCATGTGGACGGCCAGCCGATGCGGTCCTGTCAGATCCCCACCGACAGTGTGGGCGCAGCCAAGATCACCACCATCGAAGGCGTTGGCACCTCTGCAGTTGGCAAGAAGGTCCAGGCGGCCTGGAGCGAGTTGGACGTCGCCCAGTGCGGCTATTGCCAGGCCGGACAGATCATGTCTGCCACCGCCCTGCTCACTGCAAAGGCCAAACCCACCGACGCTGACATCGACGCCGCCATGAGCGGAAACATCTGCCGCTGCGCGACCTACACGCGCATCCGCGCCGCGATTAAACTGGCCTCCGGCCAGAAGGTGGCCTGATATGACCGTTCATCAAAAGCCAGCCAAGTTTGCCGCCAATCGTCGCGAGGTCCTGACCTCGGTCACCGCAGCAGGCCTCACCCTCTCGTTCGCGATTGCCCCCAAGGTCGGGGCGCAGACCGCGGGCGCCGGTGCCTTGAACGCCTTCGTGCGGGTGGCACCCGACGGCATCGTCACCATCATGTCCAAGAACCCGGAGATCGGTCAGGGCATCAAGACGTCCCTGCCGATGATCATCGCCGAGGAACTGGACGTCGACTGGAAGAACGTCCGCATCGAGCAGGCGCCCAACGACCCTAAGGTCTTCGGTCGCCAGTTCGCGGGCGGTAGCTTGGCCACGCCGTTGCACTTTGATGACCTGCGTCGGGTCGGCGCGGTCGCCAGAGCGATGATGATCCAGGCCGCTGCGGTCGCCTGGAATTGCTCGCCCGGGGAGTGCAGCACCACGCCGGGCAATGTGGTCCACAAGGGCTCGGGCAAGAGCCGCACCTATGGTTCGTTGGCGCTGGCCTGCGCCAATGTCACCGCCCCCGATCCCAAAAGCCTGACCCTGAAGGACCCCAAAGCCTACCGCATCATCGGCAAGTCGACGCCGCAGTACGACACGGCGAAGATTGTCACCGGCCAGCCGCTGTTCGGCATCGATGTGCGCCGTCCCGGCATGCTCTACGCAACCTACGAAAAAGCAGGCGTGTTCGGGGCCAAGGTAGCGGGGGCCGATCTGGACGCCGCACGCGCGGTTAAGGGCGTTCGCAAGGCCTTCATCGTTGAAGGTGATCCCGACGGGCTGTTCCCCAAGGGCAACATCGGACAGGGCCTATTGCCCGGCGTGGCCGTTGTCGCCGACACATGGTGGGCCGCACGCAAGGGCCGCAACAAGCTGAACACCAAGTGGGCTGATCACCCGACCGGCAGCCAGTCCAGCGCCAGCTTTGCCGCCAAGGCCAAGGAGATCGCCGCCGGCAAGGGCCAGCGCAACCTGCGCGAGGACGGCGATATCGAAGCGGCGCTGAAGGCGTCGGCCAAGACCGTTGAGGCAGCCTATTTCTATCCCTTCCTAAGCCACGCCAATCTGGAGCCGCAAAACTGCACGGCCGAGTTCAAGGACGGCAAGCTGGAGATCTGGGCCCCGACCCAGAATCCCGAGCCGGGCCGCCAGCTGGTGGCAAAGACCCTGGGTATCAAACCCGAGGACATTACCGTCCACATGGTCCGCTGCGGTGGTGGCTTCGGTCGCCGATTAGCCAATGATTATATGGTCGAAGCCGCCTGGATCGCCCGCGAAGCCGGGGCGCCGGTCAAGCTGCTGTGGACGCGCGAAGACGACATGGCCCACGACCATTATCGCTCAGCGGGCTACCACTTCTTCCGCGGCGGCGTGGATGCGGCAGGCAATCTGTCCGCCTTCCACGATCACTTTGTGACCTTCGGCGACGGCACGACGGTGGCCTCCAGCGCCGGTATGCCCGGTACGGAGTTCCCGGCCCGGTTCGTCCCCAACTGTCGGATCGAAGTCAGCATGATGCCGTCTGGCATCCCGACCGGTCCCTTGCGCGCGCCCGGCTCCAACGGTCTGGCCTATGCGATGCAATCGTTCATCGACGAGCTGGCACATGCCGCCAACGCCGACCCGCTGGCCTTCCAGATCAAGCTCCTGGGCGATAAGCCGGTGGTGGGCACGGCGCCGGGTCTCTACGGTGCCGGAAGAATGGTCGGCGTCCTTAAGGCCGTCGGCGAGATGTCCGGTTGGGGCAAGACCAAACTGCCCAAGGGCGAAGGTATGGGCGTGGCCTGTTACTTCAGCCATATGGGCTACTTCGCGGAGGTCGCGCACGTGGCGGTGTCTCCGGGCGGCGACGTCAAGGTGAAGAAGGTCTGGGTCGCCGTCGATGTGGGCCGCCAGATCGTCAACCCCTCCGGCGCGATGAACCAGGTCCAGGGCTCGGTGCTGGACGGCCTGTCCGGCGCGCTGCACCAGGAAATCACCATCGCCGCTGGCCGTGTCGAGCAGAGCAACTTCACCGACTATCCGCTGATGCGCATCAACGAAGCGCCGCCAGTGGAGGTGAAGTTCCTGACCACCGACTTCCCGCCGACCGGCCTGGGCGAACCTGCCCTGCCGCCGGCAATCCCGGCCCTGACCAACGCCATCTTCGCCGCCACCGGCAAGCGCATTCGCAGCCTGCCGATCAAGACGGACATGTTGAGGGCTTAAGGGGCGACGAACTCCAGCACCGGCTTGACCGTCGCCAATAGTCGGCGTCGGATCAGGCCGGTGGGCACACTAATGATCAGCTAAAGGGGCGTCATCAGCGCCCGTAAATAGGCGTCGGGGAACCAGATGCGAGTCTCCTAACTCGGCCCTTCGCAACGGCAGGGTTGATGACGCAAGGTCACCGTTGCCATGGCCTGCGCAACGGATACCGTCATTTCCAACAATAAGAGAAAATGACGGGAGACCAAGGCGTGGCCGACACCGAAGGGGTTGTAGGACAACCCGCGCACGGCGATCTAAAGCCGACTCGCTCGGTGAAATTTCTCTACAGTTGGGGGCAGTTGGTTGAGTCCGGCTACCTCGCCGTCAACAGCTTCATTTTCTTCTATTATACCGCCGTCCTAGGGATGTCGGGCAGTATGGTGGGCGCGGCTCTGGCGATCAGCCTGTGCGTTGACGCGGCCCTCGATCCCCTGATCGGGTCATGGTCAGATGGCCTGCGATCCCGGCTCGGACGCCGCATTCCTGCGATGCTGCTGGGCGCGCCGCTGACCATGCTGACGATGGGCCTGTTGTTTTCCCCGCCGTCGGGGCTGACACCCTTGCTGTTGTTCGGGTGGCTGACGGTCTCCAAGATCGGCGTCAGGGGCTTCGCCTCGCTCTACAACATCCCCTATTTCGCCTTGGGCGGGGAGATGTCCGACGATCACGTCGAGCGCTCGCAGATCGTGGCGATCCGACTGTTGGCGGGCATCTTCGTTACGGTCCTGATCACGGCCGTCGCCTATTCAGTGTTCTTTGCTGGCGTGGGCGGATTGCAGCAGCCCGAACGCTACCCGGCGTTCGGATGGACCATTGCGAGCGTCATGCTCGTAGGGGCGTTGATCTGCTGCGCAGGGACTTGGCGCTATGCCGCAAAGCTAGCGCAACCAACAGCCGCGCCCTCACCTATGAGGCAGCGGCTACCGGGTGAAGTGGCTGAAGTGCTCGGGAACCCGACCTTTCGGATCCTATTCGGTTCGATGTTGCTTTTCGCCAGCGCCGCTGGCGTACACTCGGCGCTGCAGAACCACGCCTATGTGTTCGTCTGGAAGCTGCGACCCGAGACGATTCAGATCCTGACCTATGCCTATTTGGCTGGCATCCTGGTCGGCGTGCCGGTCACGCCAATCCTCCTGCGATGGGTCGAAAAGAAGACGGCCTCGATCCTTGGCCTGTGCCTTGTCGCCGCCGCTTGGGTCCTGCTGCCGGGCTTGCGGGCGTCAGGTGTGTTTGCGCCGACCGGCTCGGAAGCTCTACCCTGGCTCTCGGCCATGGGCCTGGTGGTTGGCCTCGGATCCGGTCTCATTTTCATCGCCTATCCGTCGATGATGGCGGACGCGGCGGAGGAACACGAGCACGTCTACAACGCCCGCCGCGAGGGGTTGTTTTTCTCGGGACTGGGCTTTGCCGGCAAGGCGGCGGGCGGGGTGGGAACTCTGGTGGGTGGTCTGGCTCTGGACGCCTTGCACTTTCCCCGAGAGGTCGGTCGGCAAGTCGGTGCCGTCGTGCCGGAAGAGGTACTGCGCAGCCTGACCGGTGCGTGGGGCTTGCTCCCGGCGGCGCTGGCCATCGTCGGGATCGTCGTATTCGCCCCCTACGCCGTCACCCGCGCCAAACACGCCCTGATCACCACAGCGCTGCGGTCCCGCCGGGCCGAAGACGTCAGTGCGGGACGTAGCTCCTGAGCACGTCGTCGATGATGCGCTCCAACTGCTCGATGGGGAAAGAATGAGGTCAGAGTGAATTTCCAGGTAGAACTAAGTACGGCTGGTCCGAAGGGCAGGCATCGCGCACGAAATGGTCGTCAATTCACACCACCCCTTTTGTCCCCCTCGTTGCGGGATGACGCGGACGATGCGAACGGCTAAAACTTGTCACCGCTACGATTTGCGAGGGCCTCATGGCGAGCACTGTCGATTTGGGCGTGAAGCTAGAGAACATCGTCGGTGAACTGGTTGCGCGCGGGCGCTTCAATTCACGCAGCGAAATCCTGCGCGAGGGTGTGCGTCTGATCCATGAACGTGAGACACGGCTGCTCGCGCTCGACAGCGCCATCTCCCGAGGCCTCGCCGACGCCGATGCTGGCCGCGTGCACGATCTGGACGACGTCGAGGCTGAACTCCTCACCCGTTACGGCGACGCGGCCCAGGCGTGAAGGTCGTCCTGACCGCCGCCGCGCGGCAGGACCTCATCGAGATCGGCGACCGCATCGCGGTGAACAATCCGCAACGCGCGCGCAGCTTCGTGGTCGAGATCATCGCCGCAGCACGGCAGATTGGCGGGGCACCTAGAGCCTACCCGCTTGTGCCGAGTCACCAGCGCCTGAAGCTTCGGCGAAGGGTTCATGGAAACTACCTAATCTTCTATCGGATCGCTCGCATGCGGGTAGAAGTGTTGCACGTGACGCACGGCGCGCGGGACCCTGACAGCGTGCTCAGCGAGGTAGGCCGCCGAAGTTTGGAGTGACGCGGCCGGGGGTGGTCTCAGTGCTGGCTTCTGGCAAGTGGTTGCAGCTGGGAGTGATTGCGCAGATGAGCATGATAACCTGTCCCCGTAATGGAAATGCGCGACGCGCGGCTTTCATGCGCGGTTGCGCTGCTCGCGCCGGAGATTGTGAAGACGCGCGTCAAGACTCTTGCGGAGACCTGCGCTTGAAATGGGCATTATTGTCCGTTTCATCTCAACCCGGGCGATCTCTTCAGCGAGTCCTTGATCCGTGTAACTCGAAGGCGCGTCTCCGCGAATTCCAGTGCGAGTTCCCATCGCGTTGGTCCCCCTACCCAGATCGAGCAGCACCATACGGCAAGTCGGGACATACGACTTTACATATTCGCCTCGCGAGACGCGTCGCCCGACGCGCTCTAGTCCCTAAATCTCACGGTAGATGCAAGCCTGCCGGTCCCAGCAAGTCAAGGACGGCGCGAACGCGCCGCCGCAGCGCGGCGCGCCAGAGGCGCGTCCTTGAGTTGTCGAGACCGGCATGCAGAATGCTGGCCATGAGATGTATGGCTGGGTCTGCGCCGACGCGCGCTTTTCGCATCACTGTCACCTGGCGCACCGAAAGAGTGAGGAATAACGGCACCGCGCGTGGGTCATGGCGGCGCCATCCGGTGGCGCACCATTTCACGTTGTGCAACCGGGATGATGGCTGACAGATCAGACCGGGCTGACACCTGACACATTTTGCTGAGGTGGGGTTTCCGGCGCGTAGCGTAGCCTATGGCGGAGTGGAGCGAAGCGCCGGAAACGTCCCTGGCGGTCGATGACGCCCAGATCGATGTCGAAGAAACGGACGATGTGGACGCCGCCGGGCGTCTCGGCGATGCCGACACTTTCGCCGATCAGGGGTTCAGAGAGGAAGACGTGCTCGCCGTTCCACTTGATCTCACCGTTGGTGCGGACCCGGCGGACCTGATGGTCCGGGTCATACCAGGGCTCGAGCAGGCGCTCAGGCCTGGGCCTTGACGATGGGGTCCACAGCACAGACGGCGGTTGCTGGTCGATGGCTTCGTGCGGTCGCTCGCCATTGTAGTGGACCCGGAAGACGTCGAAGCGAGCTTGCTGCTCGGCCAGGCTAGCTGAGGGTGGCCGGGCAGTGGCGTCCTTCAGCGTACGGTGCATCCGCTCGTGCCGACCGTTGTCCTGCGGCGAGGCCGGACGAATGAAGTGCGGCTGGACCCCCAGTTTCAGCCACCAGACACTAAGCCGGGTCAGCCCGCCAGCGGCCTGCGAGCCGAAGGGCGTGCCGTTGTCGCAGCGGATAGCCCCAGGCAGCCCATGCTCGGCGAACGCCCGCTCGAAGACCGGCGTCACGCCCTTTGTCGTCGGCTCCGTGATGCGCACCTCGATCAGGTACCGCGTCGCTGTGTCGCTAATCGTCAGGGGATCGCAGCGTCGCCCGTCGAGGGTGCGGAACCAGCCCTTGAAGTCGCAAGCCCACTCCGCATTGGGCGCGTCGGCCACCGTCTCGACCCGGCCGAGCTCACGGCCTCGCCGCCGCCGTAATCTGGTCTCCACCAGTCCCTCGCGCTTGAGGATGTCGCCGATCGTCGACGCCGCCGGCCATGTCGTTCCCGGCTCCGTCCGCTCCAGCCAAGCCTTCACCTTCTTCGGCCCGAACCGCATGAAGCGCCGCTTGGTCGCCACCACCGCCTCGGTAACCGCCGACGACGTCCGGTGCTGACAACTGACCACCGCATGACTGCGCTCGCAGAACCAGGCCGGATCCCCTGACGCCCGCCGCGCTCGCAGCACGTAGAACGTCTCCCGACTCACCCCGTAGGCCCGGCAAAGCTCACTGACCGTCCACGCTCCAGTGTCGTAGTCGCAAAACAGCCCAACTCGCTGCTCCACTCGCCCAATCTCCCTGAACGGCATCGGATTGATCCTCCCAACACCATCATCTGGTGTCAGCCATCAACCCAGTCCAAACTGTCAGGTATCTACCCGGTTCATACC
>JAYTWT010000118.1:0-9869 GCA_043743295.1 Alphaproteobacteria bacterium
GGCGGTGTGCGTTGTGGACGGGGCCGGGGCGGTGATCTGGCGTGGAGCGTGTGCCACCGATCCGGAGGTGATCGCCAGGACGCTGCGAGCCCGAGCGCCCGGAGTTTCGCGGGTGGTTCTGGAGACGGGGGCGCTGTCGGCGTTCCTCTATCACGGTCTGATCGAGCGAGATGTGCCGGTGATCTGCGTTTGCGCGCGGCATGCCAAGGGCGTGCTGTCGGCACGGGTCAACAAGAGCGATCCGCACGACGCCGAGGGTCTGGCGCAGATGGCGCGGACCGGCTGGTTCAAGCAAGTGCGCATCAAGGCGGACGACACCCACCTGGATCGGGCGCGTCTGAAGGTCCGCGAGCGGCTGATCGGCGCGCGCCAGGCCATCGCCGGCCAGTTGCGCGGGCTCCTGAAACTGTTTGGCCTCAGGCTGGGTGCGGTGACCACACCCGGCAAGCGGCGCGAGCGGCTGACGGCGCTCTTCAAGCTGCGGCCTGATCTGGAGCCGATCCTGACCCCCTTGATCCAGAGCCTGGACGCCCTGGAGGTCCAGATCGCCCGCATCACTCGCGAGCTGGCGGCTCTGGCCGCCGCGGATCCGGTGACCGCCCGGCTGATGACCGCGCCCGGCGTCGGGCCGATCACCGCCCTTGTCTTCAAGGCCAGCATCGAGGACCCGCACCGCTTCGCCAAGGGCGAGGACGCCGGAGCCTTCGCGGGCCTGGCGCCCCGACGCGACCAGTCCGGCGAGCGCGACTATCGGGGCCGCATCTCCAAGGCCGGCGATCCCATGCTGCGCCGGGCGCTCTACGAGGCGGCCAATGTCGTCATCGGTCGGGTCAAGCGGCCCTGCGCCCTCAGGGACTGGGGCCTGCGTCTGGCCGAGACCAAGGGGACCAAGCGCGCCCGCGTCGCCGTGGCCCGCAAGCTGGCCGTCCTGCTTCACCGATTGTGGGTGTCTGAGACCGACTTCAGCTGGGCCTGATCCGGCCCGCTGACTTCGACCAAAGGCCACTGCAAGGGGCGATCCCGCTGTGCGTGTCGCGGCTTTCCAAGACCCCGTTCGGGACATTCCGGACGCCCCACCCCATCCTTGCCTGACCGCGATCCTGCGGCATGGCCACACCCGGCTCCCTCAGCCCGGCCATGACCACGAAGACAACCATAGCCAAGGTCGGATGAGACAAACTCGGACTACGGAGCGATATCAATTAGACAACTCGCACGACTTACGGGGCGTTCGCAGTTCAGGGCAGCAAGAGCCCCCAGCTGGGACTTCAGGTCAGGGCTATGGTCAACTGCCGACCCACGGCCTTTTGCGGCCCGCTGTTGTGTGGTCAGGGTCACCGAGGGGTTTGCCGGGTCCAACAGCCGATCCAATTGGGCGCGCGTCGTGCGCATCCGGCGGGCCATCACCACTTTGGTTAGACCCTCGGCCTTCATGGCGGCGCTGATCTGTTCGGCGATCAGTTCCTTGACAGCCAAGCCTTCGACCTCGTCCTGAATACCTTGCTCGTCCAGAAACTCTGCGAAGCTCGAGCCAATGCGACCAGTCTCGACAGCCATCACGATACCTCCTTCAATCTCTTTCGCGCCAAATCCAGGTCAGCCTTCGGCGTGGCTTGCGTTTTCTTGATGAAGCCGTGCAGCAACACCATCGCGCCATCGGCGATGCCGAACAGCACCCGACCGATGTTTCCATCATTCAGGCGGCTGCGAATTTCGAATAGCCCGCGCCCATGCTGCGACACGACGGCATCCCAACGGCCCAACCGAATTCGGCCTTGGCAATGTCCTTTCCGACGGTCTTGCGATCATCATCGCTTAGCTCCAGCAGCCATGCGCGAACCGGCGCGCGACCACCGCCACCGTAGTCGCACATGATTTCTAAGGCACCAGCACGGCGTCAGTATAGGTCTCCACCACTAGACTGAACGGGCGACCGTAGCCGGTCTGCAAGACCGCGCGGTGGCGCAGGACTTCGGGGGGCACGCTCACGGGTTCGCCGAGTTCTGTGGCAGGCTGGCGCTCCCATCCGGTGGGCAAGGGTTCGAACAGCATGGTCGCCGACAGTGTACGTCGCTGGAACCCGAGTTCTTTGACCACGACCCCGAAGGGGGTGTCAGTCTTGTCCAGGGCCGCGTTCATCCGGGGCGTCAGGCGACCGGGCAGGTACCAGTTGTCGGCGCGGGAGAGGGCCACGTCGCCGCATATCAGTTCGACGCGGCGATGTTTGACCGGCTCGGTGGGGCGGGCACCGAGATCGCGACGGACCGCGTCCATATGTTCGGGCGTGTCGGTGACCTCGGAGCGGTGCGCGCGAATACGGGGGGCCGTGGGTTCGCGCCGATCACAGAGGCTCTGGAGAACGGCGGTGGCGCTGTTGTGGCTCAGCAAGTCGGCATTGAGGGTCTGGATCTGGGCCTGCCAGCGCAAACGCTGAACATAGGGCTGCGGTGCCACAACGGGGGTCGTGGCCGCGACGAACGCTGCCAACAGGCCGAGCACGACGCTCAAATCCCGGCCCCGTTGTCGATGGCCAACAGCGCCTCTTCATGCGCCAGGGCCTCTGCCTCAATCCAGCTGACGAACGCCTTGACCTGGGGTAGTCGCCCCTTGGCCTTGGGGTGCACCAGATAGTAGGCGAAGTCGACGGCGGTGGAGATTTGTAGGGGCGTCACCAAGCGGCCTGCGTCGAGGTCGGCCTGTGCCAAGGTCCGTTTGGCCAGGGCCACCCCACGGCCATTGGCGGCAGCTTCGATCACCATGCCCGATTGATTGAAGCGAGGGCCTCGGTGGCCATCGATGCCGCGTAGCCCCCGCGCCGCCAGCCACATCGGCCAATCTGGGCAGCTGTCGTCGATGTCCGGTGAGCCGTCGTGCAGCAGGGTGTGGTTGGCCAAGTCTTCGGGCGTGTTTAGGGGGTGGTCGGCCAACAGAGCGGGGCTGATCACCGGAATCACCGCCTCGCTGACCAGCCGCTTGACCTCAAGACCTGGATAGCGACCCGCGCCGTAGCGTAGGGCCAGGTCCACCTCGCCTGCGGTCAGGTCGACGATCTCCATCCCGGCGTTCAGCCAGACATCGACCAGCGGGAAGGCGCGCTCAAAGGCACCGAGTCGGGGAGCCAGCCATTTGGCGGCGAAGGAGGGCGGGGCGGTGATCGTCAGGCGGCGTCCGTCAACAGCGGCGGTCAACAAGCTGGCGGCCTCGGCCAGACGATCAAACGCCTCACGCAGGGCGGGCAGCGCGGTCTGGGCGGCGTCGGTCAGCAGTAGCCCTTTGGGTGTGCGTTTGAAGAGGGCTGCGCCGACATAGTCTTCGAGGTTTTGGATCTGCTGGCTGACCGCGCCCGGCGTCACCGACAGCTCATCGGCGGCCCGGCTGAAATTCAGGTGACGCGCCGCCGCCTCGAACGCACGCAGGGCGTTGAGGGGTGGAAGCCGTCGGCGCTGTTGATTTCGATCCATCGAGAATTCCTGACAACCCCGGCAGAAGTCCTTGGGTTGCGAATTGGGCGCGCGGCGACCTTATTGCAAGCCTGCAAAGGCGTAATGGTCTCTTTTCATCGGCGATCCGAGGATAGAGGCCCGTTAGAGAAGCTAATCATGAGTATCGACAGCGGCACTGCAAAGCGATCTCGTCGTCTGGTCGTGCTGGGCGGCACGCGCGTCGCGCGCGAACCCGGACAGGTGTGGCTCGTGGGTGCCGGGCCGGGCGATCCTGACCTCTTGACGATCAAGGCGCTGCGGGTGCTGCAAGGGGCTGACGTGGTGGTGCACGACGGGCTGGTCTCCGATGAGATCCTGGATTTGGCCCCAACCAGCGCACGCCGCATCTCGGTGGCCAAGCGGAAATCCCGGCATTCATTTCGCCAGGACGAGATCAATCGGATGCTCACGGCCTTTGCCCTGGAAGGTCTGAATGTCGTGAGGCTGAAGGGCGGTGATCCCTTCATGTTCGGACGCGGCGGCGAGGAACTGGAAGCTTGCCGGGCGGCGGGTGTCGCCTGTGAAATCGTACCAGGCGTGACGGCGGCGTTGGCGGCCAGCGCCTCAGCAGGTGCGCCCTTGACCCATCGCGGAGTTGCCCAGGCGGTAACTTTTGTCACGGGTCACGCCGCTGAGGGCGATGAGCCGGATCTGGACTGGGCCAGCCTTGCGCGGGCCAACCAGACGGTGGTGATCTACATGGGTCTGTCGATGGCAGGCGTCATTGCAGGGCGGCTGTTGGCGGCGGGGCGCGAGGGCGCGACGCCGGCGCTGATCGTTGTGAATGCCAGCCGTGCGGACGAGCGTCGGTTCGTCACGACCCTGGCGGGCCTGGCCGAGGCGGCGGCGTCCTTGGGTGGTCCGGCGTTGTTGATGATTGGCGAGGCGATGGCGTTGGCGTCGATCTTGCCTACCTCGCGAAGCGGGGGAGGGGGACCGCTCGCCGAAGAGCGAGTGGTGGAGGGGGCAAACCTCAAGCGCCGTAGAACGACCGGTCCATCGATGGCTCAGCGGGTGGTCCTCGCCCCCTTCACCATCGGCTCTGCGGCCGACGGTCCCCCTCCCCCGCTGCGCGTGGGAGGCAAGAGATGAAAGCGCTCACCGCAAATCGGCTTGCCGACGGCGAGGTTGTGTTCTGGAATGCGGGGCAGTGGATCGAGCGGTTCGCGGACGCTGAGCTCTGGTCGGATGATGACCCTAAAGCGGTCGAAGCCGAAGGGCAGGGCAAGGCTCAGGTCACCGTCGTCATTGACGCCTATCTGATCGACCTGATCGAATCCGAAGGCCTGTGGGCACCGCTAAGCTATCGCGAGCGCATTCGTGCCTTGGGGCCCACAAACCATCTGCACCACGGCAAACAGGTCGAGGGCGGGGCGGTCATTGAGGCCCTGCAGCACGCCCATGGTGCCGCCCGCTCTACGGGTCGCGTCAATCTGATCAAGCGCAAGTGAGCGTCGAATGTACCAATACGACAAGATCGACCAAGACATGCTGGCAGACCGGAACGCCGAGTTCCGAGGCCAAGTGGCGCGCCGTCTCTCCGGCGAGCTGACCGAGGATCAATTCAAGCGGCTGCGGCTGATGAACGGCCTCTATCTGCAGCTGCACGCCTACATGCTGCGGGTCGCGGTGCCCTATGGCTCCATGAACCCCGTTCAGCTGCGCAAGCTGGCCTGGATCGGGCGCACCTATGACAAGGGCTATGGCCACTTCACGACGCGCACGAACCTGCAGTTCCACTGGATCAAACTGAAGGACGCGCCGGATATCCTGGACCATCTAGCCAGCGTCGATATGCACGCCATCCAAACCTCCGGGAACTGCATCCGCAACGTTACCGCTGATCCCTATGCTGGCGCGACGGCGGAAGAGGTGGATGATCCGCGCGTTTGGGCCGAGGCGCTGCGCCAATGGTCGACATTCCATCCTGAATTCTCGCTGCTACCACGCAAGTTCAAGTTCGCGGTGACGGCGGCTCCGAAAGATCGGACGGCGGCACGGGTCCACGACATCGGGCTGGTGCTGCGCCGGGCTCGGGACGGCCAGTTGGGCTTTGAGGTGATCGTCGGCGGCGGCATGGGCCGCACGCCCTACATAGGCCCAACGATCCGCGAGTTCCTGCCCGCCAACCGGTTGATGTCGTACATGGAAGCCGTGCTGCGCGTGTACAATCGGCACGGCCGCCGCGACAACATCTACAAGGCGCGGATCAAGATCTTGGTCGCCGCGCTGGGCAAGGACGAGTTCACCCGTCAGGTCGAGGCCGAGTGGGCTAAAATCGGCAACAGCGTTGACCTGCCAGACACCGAACTGGCCCGGATTCGCGGTGCATTTGCGACGAAGACCTTCGAGGTCCTACCGGCACGGTCCGAAATCTTCGAGGCAGCCAAAGCCGCGACGCCCGCGTTCGCCCGGTTTGCGCGCAACAACCTGAAGCCCCACAAGAAGGCGGGGTACACCATCGTCGAGATCAGCCTGAAAGGCATCGGCGAGACTCCAGGAGATGCTTCGTCTGACCAGATGGACGTGGTCGCTGATGTGGCCGAACGCTATGGCCAGGACGATATCCGGGTCACTCACGAGCAGAACCTGGTGTTGCCGCACGTGAAGCTGGACGACGCACCGGCGGTCTGGGCGGCGCTGGTCGCGGCGGGTATCGCCACACCGAACATCAATTTGGCCAGCGACATCATCGCCTGCCCGGGGCTGGACTATTGCGCACTGGCCAACGCCCGGGCGATCTCCATCGCCCAGTTCATCGCTGAGAAGTTCCGTGATCAGGATCACGCTGAACGGGTCGGTGAGCTGAAGATCAAGATCAGCGGCTGCATCAACGCCTGTGGTCACCACCACGTCGGCCACATCGGCATCCTGGGTGTCGATAAGAAGGGTGAGGAGTTCTATCAGCTCACCCTGGGCGGCTCGGGTGCGGAGGATGCCTCGCTAGGTTCCATGCTGGGTCCGGCCTTGCCGTACGAGAAAGTTGCCGGCGCGGTCGACACACTTGTCGATGTGTACCTTCGCGAACGCCAGGGCGAGGAACGTTTCCTCGACACCTTCCGACGCACCGGCGTCGCGCCTTTCAAGGAAGCCGTTTATGCCGACGCTGATTGAGCTTAAGGACGGCGTAGCCCAGGTCGCGGCCGAGACGTTCTCGTACGCGCTCGAAGGCGAAGATTTGCCAGCGGGCGATGTGATCCTGTCACTGGCGCGGTTCCAGACGGACGGCGAACGCCTATTGTCCGAAGGCCGCCGGGTCGGCGTTCGGTTAGCGGCGGACGAGGAGGTCGAAGCCTTGGCCTACGACCTGCCGCAACTGACTCTCGTGGCCCTGGACTTTCCCAAAAACCTGGATGGTCGCGCCTTCTCCAATGCCAGGATGCTGCGCGAGCGGTTGAACTTTGCAGGCCAGATCCGCGCGGTCGGCGATGTGCTGCGTGAGTACGCGGGCTTTATGGTCCGGTCCGGGTTCGACGCCTTTGAGCCCGCAGACGGGGCCAGCGCCAATGAGTGGCAGGCGGCCACGCGGCGCTATCGCCACGTCTATCAACGCAGTGCTGACTCCATCGCGCCCGCCTTCGTAGAGCGGGAGGCATGAGCGTGGCCTACGATGCGCCGGAACGGAGCCTCACCCTTCGGCTCGACGCGGAACTGCGCCGTGCGCACCCGAGGACGATCCTGGAATCGGCCGTCGAGAGCTTCGGCGACAAGTTGGCCCTGGTCTCCTCGTTCGGCGCGGAGTCGGCGGTGTTGCTGCACCTCGCCGCCCAGGTGAAGCCCGACATTGCGGTGTTGTTCCTGGATACCGGTATGCTGTTCGGCCAGACCCTAGATTTTCGGCGGCAGCTGGCCGACCAGTTGGGCCTGACGAACGTGCGCGATCTGCGTCCAGCCTACCAGGACCTAGCTACGGGCGATCCGCAGGCCAAGCTTTGGGAAACCGATACCGACGCCTGCTGCCATATCCGCAAAGTTCTGCCGCTGGATCTGGCCCTTGGCCAGTTCGACGCGTGGATCACTGGACGCAAACGGTTCCATGGCGGTGACCGGATGAACCTAGCCGTGGTGGAAGAAACCGAAGGTAAGCTGAAGTTCAATCCCCTCGCCAACTGGGGCAAAGCGGACCTCGACGCCTATATGGCCGAACACGACCTGCCGGCGCATCCGTTAGTGGCTCAGGGCTTCCCCTCGATTGGTTGCTGGCCCTGCACACAGCCCGCGGCCGAGGGCGAGGATGTTCGCGCCGGCCGCTGGAAGGGGCTGGACAAGTCCGAGTGCGGTATCCATCTGGCGCGTGCGCCGGGGACTCCGAACAACGTCGGCGGCGATATCTAGGGTTTCAGGATGAACGACGTGACCAATGTCCAGCCGGCCCTCAAGGCGTCCGGTGCCTTTTTTGTTGAGACGGTGACTTGGGTCCAGCATTGGACGTCAACGCTGTTTTCCTTCCGCACGACGCGAGACTCAGCGCTGCGGTTCTCCAGCGGTCAGTTCCTAATGGTCGGCTTGATGAAGGAAGACGGAAAACCCCTGGTCCGTGCTTACTCCGTGGCCTCGCCGTCGTGGCACGATGAGTTGGAATTCTATTCGATCAAGGTGCCCGATGGTCCGCTGACCTCGCGCCTGCAGAATATCGAGGTCGGTGACCAGGTGTTGATTGGGCGCAAGCCTACGGGGACCCTGGTGCTGGACGGCCTGAAGCCCGGCAAGCGGCTTTATATGTTGGGCACCGGCACAGGGCTGGCTCCCTGGCTCTCCCTAGCGCGCGATCCCGAAGTCTATGACCGCTTCGAGAAGGTAATCGTCACCCACACCGTGCGCGAGGTCGGCGACCTGAACTACGCCGAACTCTTCGAGCATGACTTGGCGGCCGACGAGATTCTCGGCGAACTGATTGGCGACAAGCTGGTCTACTATCCGACGGTTACGCGCGAGGAGTTCCGGACCAAGGGTCGGATAACTGACTTGATCGCATCGGGGCGGATATTCGCTGATCTTGGCTTGCCGCCCTTCAACCCAGCTGAGGATCGCGTGATGTTGTGCGGCGGTCCGTCGGTGCTCGCAGACCTGAAGCAGCAACTCCTGGACCTCGGCTATGTAGAGGGCTCACTCGCCAGCCCGGGCGACTTCGTGCTGGAGCGCGCGTTCGTGGAGACTTGAGGCTACGCGCGGGCCAGCACAAACGCGGCGCGGGCCTCGATATCGCCTTTCGGCACGACAACCGGACTGTACCCCAACGTAGGCAGGGTATGCATGATCCGCTCGAACGTTGCCTCAGCTTCTGCCCAGTTCTGACGCCGCTCTCTATCGGTCACGTAGATTTCGCGCCAGGGCGGGAAGACAAACACGGTGGGATTGTAGCGGTAGGTCCGAATAGCCTCAGTGATGGTGGGCGAGGGCGCAACGCCGTTCGCGCCGTAGCAATCCATAATGCCGCGGTCGAAGAAGAAACGGTCCTGCGTTTCCAGGCGGGCCTGGAAGTCGGCGATGTCCCTGGCTGCAGTGAGGTCTGCCTGGAGGGCGGGGTCGATCCACGGCACGCCAGGGCCGCCCGTTTCGAGATAGTCGCGAATGACGGCGCGGGCGTTTTCGTGGACCACCTGTTCGCCTAGCATTTCGAAGTGCTGGATCAGTGTCGTTTTGCCGACGCCGGGGCCTCCAGTGAATACGAAGAAATTGGGTTTTTCTACAATCATGAACTCCCCATATGCTCGTCATCCCCGGCCCCCGTGCCGGGGATCCATGCTTCAACTGCGCGGATCGTGGTGGCAGGCCGCGCCCGGCGGCCTGCTCGTCAAAGTGTCGGGAAGCGGGACGATGGATCCCCGGCACGGGGGCCGGGGATGACGAGCGGAGGGGGAGGGTTTGAACCCCGCCTTACTTAGGTGGGCAGCCGGTGAAGTTGCCGACCTTGACCGCCGTCAGGGTGGCGAGGTTCAAACCGCGCATCGGCTGCATCGAGGCGGTGCCGTGACCGGTGTAGAGGTCGATCCGCTTGCCTTTGATCGCGCCGCCGATGTCGGTGGCGTACCAATATCCGTCGTGATCGCGCCCGTCGGGCATCTTCAGACCTACGGTTTCTTTGATGAACACCACGGTCCGGCGCGGAATGACGGCCTTGTCCACCGCAATCGTCCGCATCGGCACCACGCGGCATCCCAGACTATCCAGCGCACCCACGCCCTTAGCGCCCGCGTGGTACAATGTAGCTTTCACATTGAAGACGCCGGAGCCGGGTAAGGCACCGGAGATCACCGAAGTGATCATGTCGCCCACAGGATCACTCGCCGCAGCTTGCGCGTGAGATGAGAGCGAAATCGCGGAAAACATTGCCAGAGCGGCGAGGCGGCGTCGCATGGACGGCGTCTCCTTCGTCGTTAAACTGGA
>JAYTWT010000119.1:0-1873 GCA_043743295.1 Alphaproteobacteria bacterium
CCTCGACCCCGCCGCCGCCTTCGCCACCTCAATGGACGGGTTCAACAAGCTGGGCTGGACCGGGATCGCCTGCGGCGTGGCCTTTGTCGGCTTGAGCTACCTGATCCGCCACTGGGCGCATGGGGCAGACGGCAGTGGCAAGGCGGCGTCCGAGGGATAACCTTAGCCGAACGTCTTGCGGACCCTCAGGAAAGTTCCGCCTGCTGTGGCGTTGGTCAGTCTGTCGTCGATGAAACTGGGCTGCGCGCTGGCGGTCCGCAGACCGGGATAGATGTAGAAGATCTCATGCAAATCACGGCGCGTCACATTAGGCAGTTCAAGCCGGATGTTGAGATCAGGCCGGGGTTTGTACTCCACGAACGGCTTCCAATAGGTGTTGAGCTTGAACTCTCGCACCAGATTGTAACGATACTCGCTTTCCCGGAACGCACCGAAGACATCAAAGCCCCAGGTGATGTTCCGGCCCGGCATATCGTAGGTGAACGTCGCATTCCAATCGAGGCGATGAAGGCCGGACTGGAACCGCGTCTCGCCGGTGGTGGGATCCGTGACCTGGCTCCACCGCTTGGTCAGATTGCCCTTCAATAGCGCGCCTTTGAGGCCCAACGGCTCGAATGGCAGGGTTAGGTCGAGGGCCAGCACATCCCGGGTCCCGTCGCCGATGTTCTCGGGCCGGTCGAAAGTGATGCCCCCTGCGGTGACCGGACCACGGTCAACCACATCGGAAAGCTCCGCGTGCCGGTAGGTCAGCACCACCGAGCCGGATTTCCAGAAGCTTTGCTCAACGGCGATCTCGCCGATCCAGGCTTGACCGGGGTTGAGGTCCGGGTTCCCGGCCGTCACGCCGCCGGCGGAATTGAGCCCGCCGGACGCCACGAAATCGTTGAAGTTCAGCTGGTCGACCTCGCGCTCCAGCCGCAGACGCAGTTGGGTAGCCTCGCTGGGTGCCCAGGACACGGCAATCCTTGGCTTCAGGTAGCGCAGGGTCTTCTCCAACACCACGTCGCCGTCGGCCGTGATGGTCGAGACCTCGTAGCGAAGGCCGCCATCCACGGTCCACTTCGGCGCGGGTCGCCAGGTCGATTTCAGGAACAGTTCGCTGCGATCCTCCTGTACCCCGACATTTCCGGCCGGCACCGACGAGAAGACACCGTTGCGGCTGCGCGTGGTCGCACTTTCGAGGGTATTGACGGCCATCTCGCCACCGATCTCAAAGGACAGTCCCGCCTCGGCCCGATACTTCAGTACGCCACGCGCAATGGTTTCGACCGTCTCGCGGTCGACAATGAAGCGGCTGACATCAGCGTCCGTGAAGACATTGTCGCGCAGGCGGTCGCGGGTCTGGCGAAGGCCCACCAGTTCCATGTCCAGGCGATCGCCGAGCTTGCGGCTGTAGCGACCACCGATCTCGGTCTCATCCTGGTCCTGATTGAGCACGTCCTGCTCGGTCGTCATCGGGGTCGTCAGGATGCGTGTCAGTTCCTCGGCCTTGAAGGCGTCGGTGTTGATCCGCCCGTTGAGCCGCAATGTGCCACCCAGAGCCAGCATCTCGACCGCACCGACCCCGTTCCAGAACAGGCCGTCGCCTTCGCCGTCATAACCGGTCAGCACCGGGGGGCGGCCGGGCGCGAACCGAACACCCTTGCCGGCGCCAGTCCCGTCATCCAGTCCGCGGCCGACCCGGCCCGATAGTTCCCATTTGATGTCGCCGAACGCGCCGGACGCCTCCGCTCGCGCCTGGCCAAGGTTGCGACCATCGTCGATCCGGTTGTCAGCCACCGCCAAGAGGGCGCGCAAGCCGCCGTCCTTCTTCAAGATCAGATTGGCCAACACCGTCTTGCCCTGCATGTCGATGCCGGGCGCCCCACCGCGG
>JAYTWT010000120.1:0-5303 GCA_043743295.1 Alphaproteobacteria bacterium
TTCGACATGGCCACACGTCTACGCCCCGGCGACGCAAGAAAAAAGGGGCCGATCCCGAAGGATCGACCCCATTACGCTTACTGGGAGGAAACGCTTACGCAACTGGTCGGCTTCGCGCGTCGAAGGCGCAACGCCGGACCTTCCAAAACTCGGAAGACTTAACGGACAGCCTGGAACTTCTCGACCACGGCGGCGACGCGCTCGTTGATCGGCTTCATGGATTCTTTGACCGAGGCGGACATCGTCTCCGACATCTTGCCGAACTGGGACATGTAGGTTTCCATCGCCGACTTGGCGAAGGCGGTCTGAAGCTCGACCAGTTCCTGCATACTCTTGGCACCGGCCAGCGACTTAGCTGCGGTCACCTGGCTGTCGAACATCGTCTTCGAGAAGGACATGGCCTGGGCGCTCAGCGCTTCGGCACCCTTGGCCGACGCGGTCGCCGAGGCAACAATGGCTTCCAGGTTCTTCTTGGATTGGGTGTTCATGTCGGTCATCGTCGCCATGCTCTTTTCGACGCCATCCTTGAAGGCGACGTTGGTGGCGGCGGTGACTTGCTCGACGGTGTTCTTAACGGTTTCAGCGGCGGCGGCCATGGGGAGGCTCCTTGCAGGAATGAACGGGAAAACAAAACTTGTACGAGGGCTTCAAGCCCTAGATGACGGTGGCGTTATGTCATGCTGCACTGCAGCAGTCAATGACATTTGTTGCACTGCACAATGAAACTTTTGTGGCCATTTCATGGGCACCGCCTCATTTTGCCCGTTCAAACCTTGTTTACTCTCCTGCAAGGGTACGACAGGCATGATAGCCCTCTTATCGGCGGCAAGGTGGCCGTTGCAACGCGTTGATTCGACGGACGAAGCATGATCCAGCACGCTCGCCGCCTGTTGCTTTCCATCGGCCTGGCCTCGGCCATGGCCTTGGGCGGACCGACGTCCGCAGCACTGGCACAAGTCCCGTACCTGCAATTGGTTCCACAGAATTCGTCGAAATACGCGTCCATTGTCGTCGATGCGAAGACCGGCGAAGTCCTCTACGCCAAACGCGCGGACAGCCCGCGGTATCCCGCCTCGATCACCAAGGTCATGACGCTCTATCTGGCGTTTGAGGCGCTGGCGTCGGGCAAGATCCACATGGACGACCAAGTGTTGTTCTCGCCCCGCGCTGCGGCCCAATCGCCGACGAAGCTGGGCGTACGGGCCGGCGACTCGATATCGGTCTCTGAGGCGATGCAGGGCATGGTGACCCGCTCGGCAAACGACGCCGCGGTTGCAATGGCGGAAAAACTGGGGGGCACCGAACAGCGCTTTGCCGCCTTGATGACCCTGCGGGCGCAGGAATTGGGCATGTCTGGCAGCCACTTTGCCAATGCCTCCGGCCTGCCCGACAGCCGACAAGTCACGACGGCGCGCGATATCGCGATCCTGTCGCGGGCGGTGATGCGGGACTATCCGCAATACTACAAACTGTTCTCGACCAAGGACTTCCAGTTTCGCGGCCAGAGCATCCGCAATCACAACGGCCTGCTCTACCGAATGGATGGGGTGGATGGTCTCAAGACCGGTTTCACCAATGCATCCGGGTTCAATTTGGCGGTTTCGGCCGTGCGCGACAATCGCCGCCTGATCGCCGTGGTCATGGGCGGCCCGACGACGGTGACCCGCGACAAGATCGCAGAGGGCCTGCTGCTGACCGGTTTCGACGTCATGGACCGCAGGGCCCACGGTGAAGTGATCACCGTAGCCCAGAATTTTTTCGAACCACTCCAGCTGGCTGAGGCCGCGCAGCCCTCCATGCAGCAGGGCGATAGTGAGGCAGGGATCGCGCTGGTGTCCACGACACCGCCGAGCCGCACCTCCAAGATCCAGATCGTCGAGCCCAAGTCCGTTCCGAAACTCAGCGGCAAGGGCAAGACCGAGGCAGCCGGTCGCTGGACCGTCCAGGTCGGCACCTTCAATAACCGCGCCGACGCACGCGAGCAGCTTTCGATCGTCGGGAAGAAATACGGAAAGCCGTTCGGCTCGGCGCACGCCGTCGCCGAAAAGGACGACGGCAAGTTCCGCGCCCGCTTCGCTGGCATGACTGAAACCGACGCCAAAGGTGCCTGCCGCACGCTTAAATCTAAGAAGCAACCCTGCCTGGTGATGCCGCCTAGCGGCTAGTTACTTCGACAACAACCGATCCCGCGCTGCATTGAGTTGGGCAGCAAGCCCTGCCGTGCCGCCCTTATCCGGATGCACAGCCTGCATCAGCCGAGTGTAAGCCGCCTTGATGTCAGCGCGCGTGGCGTCTGGACCGACGCCGAGAATTCGGCGCGCTTCATCTGCGTTCATCTCGTCGGTGGATTTGACGCTGCGGCGTGCGGGGCCCAGAGCGTCCTTGCGTGCGGACGCCGCTAGACCCAGACCCAAAACCGCCAGCACGATCCCCGAGCCCCAGCCCCCCCTGACACTGACAAATACGGCTGCGGTGAAGCACGCCAGCGCCGCGGCACCGGTCACCACACGCCATTCACGACGTTTCACCAGCGGTGTCTTGCGGCTAGCGCCGAGAAAGTAGAGCGCCAACAGGCCGCCGCCCAGGAGCAGATAGAACATGCGGCTATTCCGCCGCGATCCTCTCGGCTTCGTCCAGGCCATTAAAGCCTAGCGCGATCATGAGCGCCCGCAACTCCTGGCGCGCAGCCACGTGCTGCAGGCTCATCGCCACCGGTCGAACAGTCGGCGAGAGGTCCGCCACCGTTAGCCCGAATGGGAAGAGTTCGCGATAGATCACTCGGTCGCGAAGGCCCGGCCCGACGCGGAACCCGACTTTGCGGGACAGGGCTTGCACCCGTTCGTCCAGGCGTCTGCGATTGCGCGCTTCGGTCGGGGCCAAGCGGTTGCGCAAGACTACCCAGTCGATCTGTTTGCGCTCAGCCGTCGCGCGTTCCTTGCGGCTGGCCCAAACGGTCTCGGCGTAGAGGCTGTGGCGCTTCAGATCCAAGGTAACCGGGTCGACGACACCAAGCATGTCAAAGTCTACGAAGCTGTCGTTCATCGGCGTGACGATCAGGTCGGCGCGGACGTGGGCCGCGCGCATGATGGCGGTGTCGGCCCCGGGGGTGTCGATCAATACGAAATCCGCTTCAGTAGCCACGGCGGCAAACGCGGCCTCGAAGCGGGCCAGTTGCTCGGCGTCCGGTGCCTTGGCCAAAGCGTCACCGGCGTTGCTGATGGGATGCTGGATCGGCATCGGTGCCTCGACGCCGTTGGCCTTGGTCCAGGCAGCCCGGTTGGAGAAGAAGTGACCCAGGGTCTGCTGGCGCAAGTCCAGGTCTAGTACCGCCACCCGCGCCCCGCCATGCAGCAAGGCCGTGGCGATGTGGATGGCCAGCGTCGACTTACCCGCCCCGCCCTTTTCGTTGCCGACCACGATGATGCTGGCCTGGCTCATGCCAATACGCTCCGACTCAGTAGGGGCCTAAATGAGCTTGGCGGGGGGGGCCGCGTCAACGCGTCAATGGCGCGCCAGGATGGATGCAGCAAGCTTTGGGATCGTCAGGCCGCCACACGCCGTCGCCGCAGCACGGACCCTGCCAGCCCAAATCCACCGATTAACAGTGCCCAAGTCGCAGGCTCCGGCACAGCGGCCCCTAGAGACACATTGCTCGCCAGGAAGCCCGTTCCAACAGCGTCCCGAGTACCGGCAAAGTAGGTATTCTGCTCGTCGTATTGAACCGAGAACGTGTGGGTCGCGTCTAGGAAACCGCCGCGGTTCGATAGCGCCTGAAGCGTCGCGAAGACCACGAAACTGTCGCCCGGGTTCAATCGGATTGCGCCACCACCGCATCGCGTACTGAGGCCGATGGAGGTGGTGTACTCTCCTCCCGCCACGCCATTCGAGTTGTAGCCTCCCGCTGCAAGCGCGCCACTGTCGCAGTCTGCAAAGCTCAACGCGTTTGAAATGATGTCTCGGCCAGTGCTGGAGGGGTCCAGAGCGCTGGTCAGGTCCGAGACACGCAACAGACCAAACGCAACGTTCAGCGTGCCATCGCCCGCGAAATCGCTGGCTGGAGGCGGACCCGCAGCATCACCAGAGGTAAAGAAGTGTAGCTGTCCATTGATCGCGAGATCGATGGCAGCAAGTCCGTCATAGGTGAAAGCTTGGAAAGCCGTCGCGCTCGCCCCGGTGCGGGTGTCCGCCCCCGATACAGAACCGACCTTAACGGTCGGCAGATAATCTGCACCGAAACGAACCTCTGCCGAGCCGGATGCGCCGTTGGCCCGCGATACGGCTCCCGTTGCAAACTCCTGACCGTAACCGCCGTAATACTGATGTGGGTTGAGCCTGACATCCCCATCGGCAAACCGTGGGCCGGCCGGCGTATTAATAGTGCAGGTGCTGGACAGGTTTGTGCAAAGGCGGTTGGTGATGATGCCGCCCGAAGCCTGGAGGACGGTGGCCTGCGCCGCGCCTGAAGTTGCCGCCATCATCAGCGTGGCTGATGCCAAACCCAACGCCATCTTCGGCGAACGCAAAATGAATGTTCTGGTGTTCACGCTGCGGCTCCCCAACCAACTGTATGCTTTACGCAAAGATAGACTTTGCGGACGGGGTCGGCGTTGGCAAGCGACATCTCCGGATAGGCGAGTGCGCAGCATTCTGCTCAATCTTGAGTTATAGATTCCCTGCGGGCTCGGTCGTCTCACCGCGCGGCGAGCGCAGACTCTGCATATCCGCGTTACGCGGCCGGACGCCAACCTACCACGCCCCCGCGTCGCGCAGTTGCCGGGCGAGGTCTTCGGGCACGTCGCCGAACGCCTCCGTGTCCAGGTCCGGCGGGGCGTCTTTGGGCTCCAGATAGCGCCAGCCTTGGAACGCGCGGCGCGGAGTCGGCGCGACGCGGACGATCTGGTCATCCAGCGCGATCTCGCAACGGGCCGCGACTCCCTCACCCACCGTGGCGACCGCCAGAATTCGCTGACGGCAGAGGATCACGCCCTTGAACACGCGATAGATCGAGCCGCCGTCCACCAGCTCAGTTCCCCGCTTGGGGGTCATCCGGGTGTGTAGCGACCATGGCATTCCGTCCTGGCCGCTGCGCGCGCGCCAGCCGAGCAGGTCCTCAATCGTGGCGGCGCCGACCACCAACTTAATCATGTGCAGGGGCATGGAGCCTCGATTAGAGCGACAGCCCGCCCAGGGAAAGGCCCCTCTCTCAGCAGTAGCGGTTCCCACTGGGCGGGATTAGGTTCAACTCAAATGCCGACCCTCCCGGACATCCCGCACGATTCGAAACTGGCGCGACTGTTCAAGCA
>JAYTWT010000121.1:0-1789 GCA_043743295.1 Alphaproteobacteria bacterium
CTGGGCGCGGTGGCGGTGATGCAGTTCGCACGTCATGCGACCGGCGCGGGCTTCGGGTACCTTGAGCAACGCTTCCTGCTGGCGCAGGCGCCGCGCTGGGAACTGGCGGTCATGCTGGTCGGAGGCGGCTTCGTCATGCTGGCGATCGCCGAGATGTCGCGCGGTCGGCGCGTGGCGGCGATGGTCCCGTTGCTGGCCGGCGCCGCCTGTTCAGCCTTTGGCGGCTTTGATCCTGTCGGCCTTGGCGTTGGCGTCGCCGCAGCGGTGTTCGGTTTGCTGGCCCTTGGCCGGCCGGTGAGCCGCAGCGGCTCCTGGAGCGGCGCGCTGATCGCCGGACTGGTGCTGGCCGTGATCGCCCAGGCCCTGGCTCCGCCGGCCGCCAACATTCTGGCCTGGCCCCTGGCCATGGCCGCACTGGCCGCCGCGCTGACGGCAGCGGCGCACCGCCGGGACGGGCTCAGCCTGACCGTGCTGGGGCTGATGGCGACGCTGGGGATCGGCTGGGTCGGCAGCCTGGCGCATTCCTCGTTTCAGAGTCTGGACCTGATGGCGATTCTGGGCCTGCCCGCCTTGCTGGCCGCGCTGGTGGTTTGGCCCTTGGCACAATCGGCGGACGGCGCCCCGCCGGCCCGCTGGATCGGGCCGATCCTCCTGCTGGCTGGCCTGGCTGTGACTGCCGCCGTCCGCTTCAGCGACCCCTACGACGCCCGTCATCCGCAGACGACCTATGTGATGTATCAGGTCGATCAGACGGCGGCCCGCGCCTGGCGTATCAGCCTGACGCCGGATCTGCCGAAGTGGAGCCGCCAGGTCCTGACCGCAGATGGAGGGTCGGTCGCCAAGCTTAAGGCGTGGGTCTGGCGCGAGTCGATCGATGCCGTAGCCGCGCCGATGGTCGCCCTGGCGGAGCCCCAGATCACCCTGACGCGCCAACCTGGCGGCGGGCTGGTCTTGCATGCCGCCCCGCCAGCCGGCTCCGACAACATCAGCTTAAGGCTGACCCCGACCGTCGCAATGAACGTTGAGACGGTGTCCGGCGTCGTCGCGCCGCTCGACCTCAAGCCCGGCAAGACCGGGCGGGTCAGCTGGCAGGGCTCGCCGCAGGGCGTGGACCTGATGCTGATGCCCTTCGGACCCGGCCGCCTGGAGGTGCGCTATATATCCATGCGCCCGGACTGGCCGGCGGCGGCGCGGCCCCTGCCGTCGCGCCCGGCCAACGTCGCCCCGTTCAACGACTCCGACGCGACCCTGGTGGCCGGGACTCGCAGCCTTTCCTGGTGACGGGGAACGCGCTATCCGAGCGGCCATGAGCGACGTCGTGATCTACCACAACCCCGCCTGCGGCACCTCCCGCAACACCCTGGCTTTGCTGCGTGAGAAGGGCGTCGAACCGAGTGTGGTGGAATATCTCAAGGCCGGTTGGACGGAGACGCAGCTCAATGGGTTGTTGAAGACCATGGGCGTTCCAGCCCGCGACATCCTGCGGGTGATGGGCACGCAGGCCGAGGCGCTCGGCCTGACCTCGCCCGGCGCATCCGATGCCAAGCTGATCGCCGCCATGGTCAAGGATCCGATCCTGGTCAACCGACCCATCGTCGTGACGCCCAAGGGCGCAGCGCTCTGTCGGCCCGCGGAACGGGCATTGGCGCTGCTGTGAGGCTGCTCGAATCCGAAGTCGGGTCATGACCGCAACCGCAAAGGTTCCCCTGACGACGTTCGCGGCAGAGCGGCTGAAGGCCTGGGTCAATGGGTGGACAACGCCTCCGGGTGTCGAGGGCCTGAACGAGGT
>JAYTWT010000122.1:0-5676 GCA_043743295.1 Alphaproteobacteria bacterium
AGTTCCTCGAGGATGTTCAACATTTCGCGGCCCACGTTGCCCGTGGCGCCCACGACGGCGACCCGGTAACCCATCTTGCGGCTCCTAGATTTTGAGGGAGCGTCCCGTTACGCCGTGCCGCCCGCCAAGGCAAGGTTGGCCTCCTCATCGCCGCGCGGTCGCTGACACGTCCCGGGAGGTCGCGAGCATGGTTTCCAGGCGCGGGCTCTATCCGAACCGCTTCCAGGCGGCTTGGCGCGATACGCCCAGTGTCTCGCCAATCGCAGCCCAGCTCACATCGCGCTCGCGCAACACATCGACGGTGTCTTGCATGGCGATATCCACAGACTCGAACGCGCGATTGTAACCGACCAACACCTTCAGCAGTTGATCTGTCGGCGTCTTGTCCGGCGTCATGATCGCCTCTGGTGCCATCGGTTGGGTCGGTGCCGTCGCCATGATCGGCTCGCACAACGCCACGCACTCATTGCAGATAAATACGCCCGGACCGGCGATCATTTTTACGACTGCCGTTTGCGCCTTCATGCAGAATGAGCAGCTATAAGTGCGGGCCTTTGGCTTAGGGTTCGGTGCGTTGGACATCGGGTCACTCCTGTCAACCTCATATTGACAGTCAACCCTGTGTTGACGGGTATGTCAACTTGATATTGACAGTCATACTCCCGCCATCCTCACAATCTCATCCCACTCTGCCGACCGCACTGGTGACACCGAAAGCCGGCTTTGCCGGATCATTTCCAGGCCCGCCAGGACAGGATTGGCCTTCATCTCTTGAAGGGTGACCGCGCGAGGCAGGGCGCGAACCGGCGCCAACTCCACGGCGACGAAGCGCCCAGCGGGATCGCTGGGGTCTAGGAAAGCCTCACGCACGACCTCGGCCACACCTACGACCGCCAAGCCTTCTTGGGAATGGTAGTAGAGCACCTGATCACCAACCTTCATGGCCTTCAGATGCAGCGCGGCGGCGTTGTTGCGGACGCCGTCCCATACCGTGTGGCCATCACGCTGAAGATCGGCGAAGGCGTATTTCGTGGGTTCAGATTTGACGAGCCAGTAGGCGGTCATGGCGTGCTCCAGGTCCCCTGGAGGATGAGCGCGCGATCAGCGCAACGTCAATGCAGCTCACGCTGCCTTGGCTTGGGCACTTAGATCGCGGATCGCTTTAAGCCCCTGCAACAGGACCGTCTTGACCTCATCGACGGGCGGTGTTGTCGCCATGAGGCGCCACGCCTGGATGTGGACTTCCAAGGCCTTGTGGTCGATCCGCCCGCTGGCAATCATGTTGTCCAGCAGCATGAAGAGGCTCGCGACGACCTCTCCAGAGCCCTCGACACCCATGTCTGGATAACCTGCGACAAGGGTCCGAAGTGCGAGCATTGCGCTCGGGTCAAAGCCTTCACTCAGGTCGCCGAGCGCAACTTCAGCGGCTTCCAGGTGAGGCGACGAAGATTGCGCCGAACCGTGCATGACGTTCTCGATTCTCTGACTTGCCGAGATATATCGGTGTCCAGATGTCTGCGACAATTTGGCACGTAGGTCTTAACGACGGCCTTACGGCGCAACACAGGGTTGTTGCGAGATCGAAACAAAGCTGTCGGCCAGGGATGGAAATAGCTGACCCAGTCAACTGAGTAACCAGGCGACGAGTGCTTTAGAGTTCGGCCAAAACCGCGTCCGCCATCTGGACGGTCGACATAGCCCCGCCGAGATCCTGAGTCCGCGCGCCCTTCTCGAGGGCAGCGGCCACTGCGGCCTTGAGTCGATCCGCCTCAGCCGGGCGATCCAGTGACCAGCGCAGCGCCATCTCGAAGGAGAGGATCGCAGCCAGCGGATTGGCGACGCCCTGACCTGCGATATCCGGTGCCGAGCCGTGGATCGGCTCGTAGAGGCCCGGTGTTCCTGCCAGACCTAGGGCTGCCGACGGCAACATCCCCAGCGAGCCGGTCAGTTGGGCCGCCGCGTCCGACAGGATGTCGCCGAACAGATTGTCGGTGACCATCACGTCGAACTGCTTGGGATTCTTGACGATCTGCATCGCGGCGTTGTCGGCCAAGATGTGCTCCAGCTCGACGTCGGCGTAGTCGCGGGCGTGCAAGGCCGTGACCACACGGCGCCACAGAAGCCCTGAGTCCATCACGTTGGACTTCTCGGCGCTGGTCACTTTGTTGCGCCGGCCGCGAGCCAATTCGAAAGCCACGCGGGCGACCCGCTCGATCTCCATCGTCGTATAGACCTGGGTGTCTACGGCCCGTTGGCCACCGCCAGGCAGGTCCTCAATGAACCGAGGCGCGCCGAAATAGATGCCGCCGGTCAGCTCCCGGACGATCATGAAATCCAGGCCTTCGATGATTTCGCGCTTCAGGCTGGAGGCGTCGGCTAGCGGCTGGAAGCATAGGGCGGGGCGCAGGTTGGCGAACACGCCCATGCCGGCGCGAAGGGCCAGCAATCCCGCCTCTGGCCGCTTGTCGCGCGGGGCATTCACCCACTTGGGGCCACCCACGGCCCCCATCAGCACCGCGCGCGCAGCCTTGGCGGCGTCCAGCGTCTCGTCGGCCAGTGGGGTGCCCAGCTGATCATAGCTGATCCCACCGAAGGGCCGTTCCTCTAGGCGCAGGTCTGGGGTCAGGGCCTCGGCAACTCGGCGTGCCTGGGCCGTCACTTCTGGTCCGATCCCATCGCCAGGCAGGAGCAAGAGGTCGGTCATGGTGTGTCCTTCAATCTGCGTCGTCATCCCGCGGCCTGTCCGCGGGACCCATGCCGACGCTTGCGCAAGCCTATCGATGGGTCCCGCGAACAAGTCGCGGGATGACGTGTGTGGGTTAGAGTGGTTGTTCCGAAGCGACCTCGTACAGGGTCAGCTGGCGCTCGAAAACCCCCAGCTCGGCGCCCGCTGCACGCCAGGGCCCCACGTGCGGGGCTTTGAAGTGCGCCTCGATTGCCGCTTGGTCTCGCCAGACCTCAAACACCCGTACCAAGCCCTCATCCTTGGCATCGAAGCCGTAGGAATAGGTCTCGCACCCATCTTCAGTCCGGCTGGCGGCCAGCATAGTCAGCATGTGGGGCCGTAGTTTCTCGATATTCTCAGGCGGAACGCGGACGGTACCGCCGATGATGATCTTCATGCGCGCTCCAGCCAGGGTTGGGCGAGGGCCCGCTTAGCTTCATAGGTGTCGATAGTCGGAGCCTTGCTGAGCGTTTCGCCGATGGCGTCGAGGCCCTGCAGCATCTTCTGTTTGCGTTGCGGGTCGATCTCGAAGCTGAACACGGTGCCGGAGGGCGCAGTCACGGTTTGGGTTTCAAGGTCTAAGCTGACGACGTGGTTACCGCCGCGGGCCTCGTCCATAAGTTGCGCCACCTGCTCGGCCTTAAGCACCACTGGCAGCAGGCCGTTTTGGAAGCAGTTATTGTAGAAGATGTCCGCAAAACTGGTGGAAATCACCGCCTTGATCCCGAAGTCCATAAGCGCCCACGGCGCGTGCTCGCGGCTGGAGCCACAGCCGAAATTGTCCCCGGCGATCAGAACGCCAGCGCCCTTGTAGGCCGGCTGGTTCAGTACGAAGTCGGGCTTCACCTTGCCCTCTTCGTCGAACCGCAGGTCATAGAACAACCCCTTGGCCAGACCCTTGCGGTCCACGGTTTTCAGGAACTGCTTGGGAATGATCTGGTCGGTGTCGATATTGGCCAACGGCAGGGGGGCCGACTTGGCGTCCAGGCGGGTGAAGGCTTCCATTCAAGTCTCGGCGTTCTGTTGAATCATGAGCGTCGGCACACCGCCGGGCGCATCCCGCACGGTGAACACCTGGGTGCCGGGCTTGCGGCCCTTGCGGACCTCGGAGACGTCGAACCCTGCGGCGGCCATCCGGACCTGGGCGGCGATGGGGTCGGTCACACGCCAGGCGAGGCCGCCGAAGCGGTCGGGATCATTGGACACCGGTGCCTTCAGACTGGCACCGATTTCGACCAGCGCCTCACCGGCCTTGAAGAACAGCTGCCGCACGCCCCAGGCCTCATTGGACCGGTCGAGCCGCAGGTCGAGATTGAGCTTGGCACCATAGAGGCCCAAGGCACGGTCAACGTTGGCGGTGTGGACCACAACGTGATCCAGCGCGGCTACCGGCCCCTGGCCAATCGGTGGCGAGAGCCGGGCCTGCGCGGCGGGACGGACGAACATCTGCACGCCGCCGGTATCGTCGCGGTTGAGGCGCAGCGCCTGCGTCGGTGGTCCCATGACGGTGGCGCGAATGCCGCGCCGGGTCAGCAGCGGCTCCGCGCTCACAATGTCTGGTGCCGCGAAGGCTAGCAGCCAGATGCCTTCGCCGTGTTCGTCCAATTGGGTGCGCAGCCGGTCGCCCGCGCCTCCGGGGCCCGTCGGCGCGATCAGTTCCAGCGCCATATTCAGGAACCGGAACCAGGCCCGCGCCGCGCCGTCGCCCGGCTCCAAATCCGGCTCGACGCCTAGCATCCGACGATAGACGTCGACGGCTACGTCCAGGTCGCGGACCGCAATAGCGATATGGTCGAGGGCGGTGATCATGTGACTAGGCCCATAGCACAGTCAGGCCGTCGTAGCGCCCCAGCGTGCGATCGTGGGTCACGAGGATGAGGTTCTCAGCTATCGCCTGGGCGACGATAAGCCTGTCGAAGGGGTCGCGGTGATGCATCGGTAGGTCGCGTAGCCGCGATGCGTGCGCGAGTGTGACAGCGAGCGGCAGAACACCCAGGTGTTCCAATAGTTCGCCAAAGGCCTCCCCTGCGTCGTCATCTTGGCTAAATGGCAGTGCCAGCTTACCTGAGGCGGCTTTGATGCAGAGCTCCGCGACGCTGGCCGTACTCACGAACAGGGCGTTCGATGCAAGGGTTAACTGGTCTAGGACCTGGGGAGAGAGCTTGGGGATGATCGGAGCCATCCAGAGCAGCACGTGGCTGTCCAGCAAGAACCCCCGACTCATGCCTGATTTTCCGGGAAAACCGGATTATTCTCCCACTCTGCGATCTCTTCCTCGGTGAACTCTGGAAAGACATCGGGCGCGACGTAGCCGTACTTGCGGCCCCAGTGCCCGAATTCGCGACGCAGGGGCTTTTCCGAAGCTTCCACCGTCAGGGCGACAAGCCGTGCGCAGGGCTTGCCGTTTTTGGCGATTACGATTTCCTCGCCCGCCGCCGCTGCATCAACCAATGCGGATAACTGAGTCTTCGCCTCGTACAGATTGAGTTGCTTCATGCGATTAAGATACCCGCCTTGACCAAGTTGGTCAAACTCAGAGGAAATCCCGCACATCGGCGATATGGCCTGCAATCGCGGCGGCGGCGGCCATGGCGGGGCTCATCAGATGGGTGCGCCCGCCGCGGCCCTGGCGGCCTTCGAAATTGCGGTTGGAGGTCGAGGCGCAGCGTTGGCCGTTGGTCAGCTTGTCGGGGTTCATGCCCAGACACATGGAGCAGCCCGGCTCGCGCCACTCAAAGCCGCCAGCCTTAAAGATAGCGTCCAGGCCCTCGTCCTCGGCCTGGGCGCGGACCAGGCCAGAGCCGGGGACAACCATGGCGCGGACGTGCGGAGCCACCAATCGGCCGTTCAGGAAGGCGGTCTGGACGATGGCGGCGGCGGATCGCAGATCCTCGATCCGGCTGTTGGTGCAGGAGCCGATGAACACCACATCGACCTTAGCGTCGGTGATC
>JAYTWT010000123.1:0-2372 GCA_043743295.1 Alphaproteobacteria bacterium
CTCAAACCGGCATCGCGGATGACCATTTGTGGCCTGATTGCGCACTACGGCGACGCGCCAGGCATCAACGCCGGTGAGGAGATCGCTCGCCGCGCTCGAACGACCGGCGTGCACCTCAAGAACCTCTTTGTCGGCGACTATGTAGAAACCCATCACGACCAGATGCTGGCCGAAGTGGCACCGGCGGTCGCGCGCGGCGATATCCGCTACCTGGAGGACATTCGCGAGGGATTTGAGACCCTGCCCGCCGCGTTTGCCGAGATGCTCAAGGGCGGCAACTTCGGTAAGATGCTGGTGCGCGTCGCGGACGATCCAACCTCGCGGGCAAACCCATAGGGAGGCTGGCCTGATGAGCCCGATTTCCAGACGCGCCGTAATTGCCACGCTACCGGTCGCCACTATGCTGGTAGCTCCACAAGCCGAAGCCGCAAGGCCCCGCTATCGTGTCCACCACCTTATCGACCGACCGATCATTACGCCGGGCATGGATGCGCGCATGGGTCCCAATATCGAGGGGCCGTCCCTGATCCGGACGCCCGAATGGCTGCCCGGTCGCATGGGTCGCTACTACCTCTATTTTGCGGACCACAAGGGCGACTACATCCGACTAGCCTATGCAGATCAACTATCAGGCCCCTGGAAGGTGCATGCGCCGGGTGCGCTCCAGCTGACCGAGTCCGGTCTGCCGACCAACGCGCCGGTCGGCTCGCCGCAGGCCATCGCGACAGTCCAAGCAGGCGGCGGAGCGGATCGCGCGCCACCGGGAACACCACACATTCCCTCAGCCTTGGATGACGCGACGCTGCCGCATCTGGCCTCGCCGGACGTCGTCGTCGATGAGGCCAACCGGCGAATCGTCATGTACTTCCACGGCCTGGGCGGCTTCAACGATCAGTTCAGCAAGGTCGCTGTCTCGACCAATGGCGTGGATTTCACACCTGTCGGCGGGCGGATCGGTCCGTCGTACCTGCGGACGTTCCAGCATCAGGATTGGACATATGCCCAGGCGATGCCGGGCCTATTCTTGCGGTCGAGGGATGGTATCGGAAGCTGGGAAACGGGTCCGCGGCTGTTTCCTGTCAACCAGCGACACAGCGCACTGCTCAAACGCGGCAACGCGCTACACGTCTTCTGGACGCGGGTTGGCGATGCGCCGGAGAGCATCCTGGCCTCGACGATCGATATCTCAGGGGACTGGACGACCTGGAAGGCCAGCGAACCGGTCGTTGTGCTGAAACCTGAGCGGCCCTGGGAGGGTGCGAGCCTGCCGATCGAGCGGTCTTACCGCAGCGCGGTATTCAAACCTGTGAACCAGCTACGCGATCCTGCGATCTACGTAGAAGCGGGCCGCATCTATCTGTTGTACGCGGTGCAGGGTGAAGCGGGCATCGCCATCGCGGAGATGACGATCAGCGACTGACCGCGGGTTTGACCGGCCGTTGCCCCAGCCATCCAGAAGCACCGCGCGTCCGCGCGGGGGCCATTGCCCAAGGGCTGAACACCGCCTGCCAGAAACTGCGCAGACATGACGAAAGCTGCCAAGGCCCGGCGTTTGCAACTCCCACTCTCGGCTCGCCGCGGTAGTGTTGCGGCAAGGTTCAGTGCGCGGGGGTCGTCTAATGGAAGTCAGTCGTCAGGTGCCAACGCGACGCCAACTGTTGCATGCCATCGGCCTGATGGGAGGCACCGCCGCCGTCTACCAGATGATGACCACCTTCGGACATGCGGCCGAGAGTCGGTTCCCGGGTCCGCCGAACTTGGCCGGTGCCCGCAAGGGTGCCTCTGTGATCGTCCTGGGTGCGGGCTTGGCGGGCATGCTGGCCGCTTACGAGCTGGAGAAGGCCGGCTACAGCGTCCGCATCCTGGAATACCAGAACCGACCCGGCGGTCGGAACTGGACCCTGCGCGGCGGTGACACGATAACCGAGATGGGTGGCGTTACGCAAAAGGTCCAATTCGCAAAGGGCAATTACCTGAACCCCGGTCCCTGGCGCATTCCGCACCATCACCATACCCTCTTGCACTACTGCAAAAAATTCGGTGTCGCGCTGGAGCCGTTCATCCAGTTCAACCACAATGCGTATGTCCACAACACCGATGCCTTTGGGGGAACGCCGCAGCGGTTCAGATCCCTGGCTGCCGACTTCGAGGGGAATGTCGCGGAGTTGCTCTCCAAGGCGATCGACCAAAAGTCCCTCGACACCAAACTGACCCCCGAAGACCTGGACCGCATGAAGGAGGCGATGCGCAACTGGGGCATGCTCGATGAGAACATGCGCTACGCCAAGAACCTGCGCTCCTCCAGCCATCGCGGCTTTGATCTGCCGCCCGGCGGCGGCGTGAACGGCGCACCCAAAGCCTCAGAGGTGTTC
>JAYTWT010000124.1:0-1694 GCA_043743295.1 Alphaproteobacteria bacterium
TGGGCGATGCGGGGCATTGCGCACGGCGCTGGAGGCCGAAGGACTTCAGGACGTGATGATCATGTCCTATGCGGCCAAGTACGCTTCGGCGTTTTACGGTCCCTATCGCGAAGCTATCGGTTCGGGGAAACTAGGGACCGGCTCGGTGGACAATCCCGCCGACAAGAAGACCTATCAGATGGATGCCGCCAATTCTGACGAGGCGCTGCGCGAGGTCGCGCTCGATATCGCCGAGGGGGCTGACATGGTGATGGTCAAGCCAGGGATGCCCTATCTGGATATCGTCCAGCGGGTGGTGGAGACGTTTAGGGTGCCGACCTTCGCGTTCCAGGTTTCGGGCGAATACGCCATGCTGATGGCCGCCGCGCAGAACGGCTGGCTGGACGAGGAGCGGGCGATCCTGGAGAGCTTGGGCGCGTTCAAACGCGCAGGCGCAGCGGGGGTAATCAGCTACTTTGCTCCGAGAGCGGCGAGGTTGCTGGGCGCTTAGGGCCAAGCTGCTGCCTCCTCGCCCCCGGCGAAGCCGAGAGGGAGAGGGTAGGGTGAGGGACGGCTGGGCGGTTGGACTTGGCGCGGGTGGGAAGGCGAGGACCCGCGAGGCAGTGGGGCCTTGATCTCACATCCGGCGGCGCACGACTTTACGAGCCGCCCCTCACCCTACCCTCTCCCCTCTCGCTTCGCGGGGGGCGAGGAGATTCTCGGCAGCCATTCACTCAAGATCGCGTTGACCTTGTCGGGCGCTTCCTGCTGCACCCAGTGGGAGACCCCAGGTAGGCGGTGGACGGTCAAATTGGACACATAGGCCTCCGTTCCGTCCAGCAGTTCGACTCCCAGGGCAGTATCCTCCTCGCCCCAGACGATCAGGGTCGGCGTATCGATCACCGGCCAGGGTCCACGCATCTTGCCGCCGATCTGGAAAGCCGCGCGGTACCAGTTGATCATGCCAGTCATCGCGCCGGGACGCTGGGCGTCCTTGGCATAGCGGTCCAGCACGTCCGGGGTGAAGTGGGTCTTGTCCACTGCCATGCCGTAGAAAGCGCTGCGGATGGCGCGAGCGTCACGTGCGGTCATTGCGACTTCGGGCAGGCCGGGAAGCTGGAAGAAGAACATGTACCAGGACTTCTTCAGCTGGGCCCAGGACCGGCGCATTTTCAGCATCATCAAGCCCGGGTGCGGCACGTTCATGATCACCAGCCGCTCCAGCGGGCGGACTTTGTTCGTGGCGAACGTCCAGGCGAGGCCTGCACCCCAGTCGTGGCCGATCAGGGTGACGGTCTTCGCGCCGCTGGCGTCGATCAGGGCGGCCACATCCTCCATCAGCCGGTCGATCAGGTAGGCTGAGATCGCCGCAGGCTTGGGTTCTGTCTCGCCATAGCCGCGCAGATCCGGTGCCCAGACGCGGTAGCCCATGGCTGCCAGATGCGGCAGTTGGAACCGCCAGGAAAACCGGCTCTCTGGAAATCCATGCAGGCAGAGCGCGAGATGATCGCCCTCCCCGGCCTCATCAACGGCGAAGGTGAAGCCGTTGACCTCAATGGTGTGTGTCGTGATGGTCATGGGGCCGTAAAATACGTGCTGTCGCCATTGTGTCCAGGCAGTCGGATCAGGCCCTGATAGGTGAAACCAATTTTCCGCAGGACGGCCATGCTGGCGTGGTTGTCGGGTGCGGTAATCGCCGCGAGAGCCGGGATATC
>JAYTWT010000125.1:0-2384 GCA_043743295.1 Alphaproteobacteria bacterium
CATATCCCAGCGCCGCCACCCTGCACGCCGAGGCGAGGGGGCGGTCGCCGCGCGCCCGGTCCAGGCTGAGGATCAATGCGGCGAGGCTGGTTCCCTTCGCCTTGGCCATCTCCTCCAATACCGCCCAGAACTCCGGCTCCAACGCGATGGATGTCGCGTGGCCAGCGAGCAGCAGGGAGCGTTTTTTCAAGGTCGGCATGCACTAGCCTTTTACCCTGTCGGAAGTTTAATCAAACCCGACTTGTAAAAAGTTGACGGGGGCGTCATCTTTATCAACGAGAAGACTCTCTGAGGATAACTCCGTGATGGCTATGACCGCCGATACCGCTGACTTCCGGCCCGCGACGCCGCCGCGGCCGATGTCCTACAAGCTGGATTGGGTCCAGGCTTGGCGCTCGCTGCAGCGGCTGCTGAACGACAAGGAAGACACCACGGCGGTGTTCGAAATCATGCGAGCGCTGAACGGCAGGTCTACGGTGAAAGCTTATCATCGGTTGCTCAACACACCCGGCGGTGGGCGATTGGCCTATGAGCGCGTCGAGCTGGCGCGCCTGTTGATGGATGATGCGTGGCTCGACAGTCTGCCGGCGGACAGCGTTGGTGCCGCCTATCGCGAGTTCGTCCGCAGCGAGCAACTTTCGGCCGAAGGTCTGGCTGAGATCAGCCGCGAGGGCAGCCAGGAGATCGAGGAACAGCATCCCTACGCTTGGTTCGGTCGTCGGGCCCGCGACATCCACGACATCTGGCACATCCTGTCCGGCTATCACCGCGACGCGCTTGGCGAGGCCAGTCTGGTTGCGTTCTCCTATGCACAACTCAAGGGACTGGGCTGGGCGTTGATCGCGCTGGGTGCAGTGTCCCGGGCGCGGAAATCCAAGGAATACCCGTTTGTAGGTTCCATCTGGCAGGGCTATCAGCGCGGCAAAGCCGCCGCTTGGCTGTTGGGCGAGGACTATGAGCGCCTGTTGGCCGAGCCGCTTGAAGCCGCCCGCAAGCGGCTCAACATCACGCCCGCCACGATCTACAATTCTATCCCGTCTGACGCTCGGGACGGCGCGGTCCCGGTGGCGGCCTGAGCCTCAGGCCCACTTCCGCCGCCACCAGATCACCGGGCCGCTGATCACCAGCGCAACGGCAAGGCCGGCGAACAGGTCGTTCAGCCATTTGAACTGATTGTGGAAAATGACGCCTGTATGGACGTCGGCCATGAACAGGAACAGCGAGGTTCCGGCGACGGCGTGCTTGAAGGTAATGCCGCTTTCCGGATGTTTGGCCGCATCGCCAGCGCCAACATAGATTGCCTTGCTGTTCTTGATGAACCACTGGTCGCCCAGCTGCGCAGCACTGGTGATCGCGGTTTTGGGCCCGTCGATTTTCTGCCAGCCGTTGCTGCCGGGGTATTGGACATAGTTCTTGGCCCCGCCAAACCCGGCGAAGATGCGGTCGCCGGTCCGGAACACATTACCACCCGGCTCGGCGATCAGGCCGGGTAGGGCGATGCCGGTGGTCCAGGTTCGGCCATTGTCCAGGGACTCTAAAACCCCGTAGCGTGTGCCGAGGAACAGGCGTCCCGGTTGGCCGGGCCACGCCGCTACGCCGTCGATCTCATGATCAAGCGAACGGCCCTGATAGGCGGGCGGTAGCGAAGCGCGGCTGACCGTCCACCCCTTTGTCGAGGTGATGAAGCCGTAGATGTGGTTCAGCGGGATCGCTGTTGCGGCGAGATAGAAGATCGGGATCAGGGCGATCAGGCCGATGATCGGCCCGTGCCCTCGGAACAGCCAGCGCACAATGCCGCGCCGCGCCGGCACTGACAGCGGCAGGGCTTTTCCGGCCCGCCGCACGCCCCAGTAGGCAAGACCGGTGAACGCCAGGATCGCCAGTCCAAAGCCGCCGATATCGTTTAGCCAGACTGACCACTGTCCGGGTAACAGGCCGCGTCCGAAGTGGATCTCACGGATGTAGTTGTTGAACGGAACGTCAGGACTGAGGCCGGAGACGCTGGATCTGACTGGGATGGGCCGGGCCATTCTGGAAGAAAGATTGATCGTCAAAAGCTCGCTGTGGTCGCGCACTGCGACCAAGGAGCCCGCGTCGTGGCCGGGGCTAATGGCGGTGAGGATCTCGCCCTTCAGCGCCACCTGTTGGGCGCTATCTCCGCCCGCGTCCATGGCCCAGAGGCCGTCGTCCGTTGCCAGATAGACTCCACTGAACGTCCCCTGTGGCGTCCCAGCGATGCCCAGTACCATCGGCGTTCCCCGGGCCGCCTCGAACCGGATCGAGCGCCAAGTCTTGCCCTTATCGCGACTGAGCCAAGTTCCGCGCTCCGAAGCCCCGAGGATCGCGTTCTCGGTGACCGCGATGTGCCGCATCACGGTGCCCGG
>JAYTWT010000126.1:0-8786 GCA_043743295.1 Alphaproteobacteria bacterium
CAGGTGGACCCATCGCCAATGGATCAAAGGTGATCAAGCGGACGAAACCATAGTCGTTGAAACTGCCCGGCGGGCCGTCAGGATTTCCCAGCAGCGCGATCGCATCGTTGCCCAGAAAGGCCACAAACCCAGTCAGGAACGTTTGTGACGACAGCTCGAAATTCTGCCCGAGGATCACTGGCGTGTCGGCGAGGTCAGCGGTGAGTTGCGCGAACTGCCAGCCTTCCTGAGGCAGGAATGTTGCGTCCAAAACGCTATCGGTCGGATGGTCGCTGAAGTGATTGGACTCAATGACCGTGTTGACAGCCATCTCGTCCGAGCGGTCCCAACCGGCGAATCCGGCCTGGAAGCCACCGTTCTGAAATACCTGCGCATGGGCTGCGGATGCGCCGAACAGCGCCACGCTTGCTGCTATAGCCGTAACCAGACGCATACGGACCTCCGGCACCCAACTGGCACCACTGAGGCCTGATATAGCGGGTTTTCCAGCGATCTCCAGCGGACTCGCCTCTCAGGCGCATTGTATCGCGTTCCAGTCTCACGCGGTGGTCTCACAGCGGGGGATACGACTCAAGCAAGCTGCTATGGCTTGTGGCTTGCAAAAATGAACGGGCGCGGCGATCGAATGTGGAGCTTGAGGACGGCGACCTGGGGCGCGTTGGCGCTGGCCCTCTTGGCCGGCACGGCGTCCGCGCAACCCGCTGGCCAGGGCGGTCTGCCGAAGGCTCCTATCCCCTACAGTGCGATAGCCGCCAAGGTCGCGAAGACTTCAGCATCCGCACCTAAGGTCCCTGCGGCCACCCTGCCCGCGATAGCGAAAGCAGTGCCGATCGATCCAGTTCGCCTTGAGGCCTTTGTCGACGGCTGGATGGTGGATGCCATGGCCCGCGCGCGCGTTCCCGGTGCCGCCGTCAGCATCGTCCAGAACGGAGAGGTGGTGCTCAAGAAAGGCTATGGGTTCGCCGATCTTTCGCCGCGTCGTAGCGTTGATCCAGATCGCACCCTGTTCCGTATTGGCTCGATCTCGAAGACCTTCACCTGGATCCTTTTGATGAAGGAGGTCGAGGCCAAAAGGATCAGGCTCGACGGTCCGATCAACCTCTATCTCCCTGAAAAAGTGCGATTGCCGGGCAAGGGGCGAGAGGTGACGGTCAGGAGCCTCATGGACCACAGCTCTGGGTTCGAAGACCGCGCGCTCGGCCAGTTGTTCGAGGAGGACTCCAGACGAATCCGCCCGCTCACCCTATACCTTCGCCAGGAGCGACCCGAGCGCATTCGGCCGGTGGGCGCGATCTCGAGCTACTCCAACTATGGCGCGGCCCTGGCCGGCGAAGCTGTCGCCTTCGCATCTGGGCGCACGTTCGAGCGCCGCGTCGAGGATGAGATCGCGCGGCCGTTGGGCATGACGCGCACCACGTTCCGCGAACCTCGACCCGAACGGAGAGGCCTGCCCGCTGCCATGCCTCTGGCGCTGAGATCCGACCTCGCGAAGGGCTATGGCTGGCGCAGCGCTAGTTACCAACCCAATGCCTACGAATACATCGGCCAGGTTGCGCCGGCCGGATCTGCCTCCTCCACTGCCGAGGATATGTCCCGCTATATGATGATGTTACTCGGCAATGGGACCAGCGACGGCGTCACCGTTTTCGGGCCCCAAGCGGCGCGCGCCTTCCGAACACCGCTGCGCCGTGAGCCGGTTGGGATCAACCAATGGACGCATGGGTTCATGACCTTCGACCTGCCGGGTGGGCATCGCGGCTATGGCCACCTGGGCGACACCATCGCGTTTCACTCGGCCATGATCGTCGTGCCCGACCTAGCGCTAGGTATCTTCGTCACGACCAATGGCGAAGCCGGCCCAGCCCTGACGACAACCTTTCCAAACGCCCTGGTCAGGAACTTCTATTCGCGTCCCCTAGAGTTCCCCAGGCCGGGGTCGGCCGAATTGGTCGAGGCGGCAAAAGCCTTCAACGGGCACTATCTCACGAGTCGCAGGCCGGAAGGCGGGCTTGAGGGGTTTGTTCTGCGCCTCGTCGGTGGCGCAGACGCGCTGGTTACCCACGGCGGGCGGCTGATTCTGCGGCGCGGCGGCCAGGATCAAGCCTTCGTGCCGGAAGGCTCTGTTCGCGATGGGCGCTTCATTTCCGCCCTGAACGACGAGCGCATCGTGTTCCAGATGGCCGGCGACCATGCCGCAAGCCTAAGGACATATAGCAACACCGAAACGCTCTTCCGGGCCTCATTGATCGATCGACCAGTAACCCTGATGGTGCTGGCCGTGCTCACCGCTCTGGCGGCGATCAGCACGCTGGTCGGGATCGGCCTTCGCAATCGGCGCGACCTTCGCCAGAATCAGATTCAGGCCCGTGCTTCGATGGTGCAGGCAATGCAGGCCGGGCTTTGGCTGGCGGCGTTTGCGTTGTTCGGTACCTGGGGCTCGGGTGCATCGGACGTCGCAGGCATCATGTACAATTGGCCGGGAATGTTAGTGGTGACGGCCTCGGCCTGTGCGCTCGTCGCCGCCGCCATGACCCTGATCACCCTCGCCGCCATGCCCGCCATCTGGCAAGGCGGGCGACGGGTCGATTCGTGGACGGTGCTGCGGAAGACGTTCTTCACCGCGACGGTCATCATCTATGGGGCATTTTCCGTGCTGCTCGCCCTGCGCGGAGGCCTGGAGCCCTGGAGCGGTTAGGCCCCTACCTGCCCCTTTTCTAAACCACGCCTTAACCAAGCACTGGGTAAATCCTGCCTAGCAGAACGGCGACCGTGGCTCGGTCGCGCGCCGCTCTGATGTCGGAAAGGGGCGTAAGGTCTTGAATCCATTGCTTGCTGCTCTGCGTAGATTCGGGATCGGCCGCCTCGCCGCCATCCTAGGAATCGGTGCGGGCTTTGCGGCGGTGATGGCAGCCGTGTTCATGAATCTGGGCCAACCCAAGGCCCTCCTCTATGCCAACCTGGATCTCAAAGAGGCGGGCTCGATCACCCAGGCCCTCGATCAGGCGGGCGTGAAGTATGAGGCCAAGGGCGACGGCTCAACCATTCTTGTGGGCCGCGACGAGGTGGCGTCCACCCGGCTGATGCTGTCCGGTAAGGGTTTGCCGACTGCTGGATCGGTCGGTTACGAAATCTTCGACGAAGCCAACGCCCTTGGGCAGACGGACTTTGTCCAACAACTGAACCGCCAGCGCGCCTTGGAAGGCGAGTTGGCGCGGACAATCCGCGCGTTGGATGGCATCACCTCCGCTCGCGTTCATCTGGTCCTTCCGAAGCGGCAGCTGTTTGAGGAAGACGCCGAACAGCCGGCGGCCGCCGTCAGCATCGGTGTTGGAGGGCGCGAGCCGACTGGCGAACAGGTGCGCGCGATCCAGAACCTGGTCGCCGGCGCCGTACCCAGCCTGCGCCCCGACCGTGTCACCGTCGTCGACCAACACGCAAAGACCCTTTCCGGCGGCGAAACCGGCATGGCGGCCGAGGCGGATGGCCGGAAGTCCGAGGTGGAGTCGCGCATCGCCAAACAGATCAAAACCCTGGTCGAAGGCCTGGTCGGTGCCGGCAAAGCACGCGTCAACGTGGCCGCCGACCTGGACCTGGCGCGGGTGACGACCCAGGAAGAGAAGTACGATCCGGACGGTCAGGTTATCCGTTCTGAGTCCACCACCGACGAGAATAGCAAGGAGAAGTCCGCAGACGGCTCTGGCCAAGCCTCGGTCGCGGCGAACATTCCGGGCGCTCCAGGCGGCAGTGACACCACTGACAACTCGAATTCGTCAGGCCGCCAGGACTCCACGACCAACTACGAGATCTCCAAGACGGTCCGCACAGAGGTACAAGAGCCGGGCACCGTCAAGCGCCTGTCAGTAGCGGTGGCCGTCGACGGCGTCACGGCTGCCGGTAAGGATGGCAAGCCGGGTCCCTACGCGCCCCGAACCGCCGAAGAGATGCAACGGATCGAACAGTTGGTCCGCGCCGCCGTCGGCTTCAACCAAGATCGCGGCGACCAGATCAGCGTGATCAATGTGCGCTTCCCAACTCCCGATAGCACCGGTGGGGTCGAAGCGACCAACCCGCTGACGGGTTTCGACAAGAACGACATCATGCGCGCGGCAGAACTAGCCGTTCTGACCTTGGTCGGCATCCTGATGATCTTCTTCGTCGCGCGTCCCATGTTGGGCCTGGGTGGCGGCAAGAAGGGAAAGGGCGCAGCTGGCGCTCTGGAACCTACGCAGATCAGCCGTGTTGTGGTTCTGCCTGACGGCCAGCAGATGCAGATCGCCGCTGACGGTACCATGACCCAACTGGCCCTGCCCGGACCTGGTGGTGATAATCGGATGGATATCGGCCAAATCGATGGGTCGGTGAAGGCCAGCTCGGTCAAGCGCGTATCGGATTTCGTCGCTTCACACCCGGATGAGTCGGTTTCGATTCTGCGTTCCTGGCTGCATGAGGCTGTCTGATGGCGCCCCGCGCGGCCTCAAAGAGCGTCGTCGATGTCAACCGTCTGAACGGCGCGGAAAAGTGCGCGGTCATTTTGTTGGCGCTTGGCGAAGAGCACGCCCAGGTCTGGAAAGCGCTGGACGAGGAGGAGATCAAAGAGATCTCCCAGGCGATGGCCGGCCTTGGTAATGTGACGGCTGCAGTCGTCGAAGAATTGCTGGTCGACTTTGTTACGGGCATGGCCGGGTCGGGTGCGATCATGGGCTCGTTCGAACAGACCCAAAAGCTGCTGGCTTCCGTCATGCCCGACGACAAGGTCGAGTCGCTGATGGAAGAGATCAGAGGACCGGCCGGTCGAACCATGTGGGACAAGCTGGGCAATGTCAGTGAGGCGGTGCTCGCCAACTACCTTAAGAATGAATACCCGCAGACCGTGGCCGTTGTGCTCTCGAAGATCAAACCCGACCATGCCTCACGCGTGCTGGGTTCCCTTCCAGAGGATTTCGCCCTCGAATGCGTGATGCGCATGCTGCGGATGGAGCCGGTGCAGCGTGAGATCCTCGACAAGATCGAGATGACGCTGCGCACCGAGTTCATGTCGAATTTGGCGCGCACCTCCAAGCGCGACAGCCACGAGATGATGGCCGACATCTTCAACGCCTTCGATCGCCAGACGGAGTCGCGCTTCATCACCGCCCTGGAAGAACGTAACCGCGAGGCCGCAGAACGAATCCGCGCCCTCATGTTCGTGTTCGAAGACCTGTCCAAGCTGGACCCCGGCGGGGTTCAGACCCTGTTACGCACGGTCGAAAAGGATCAGCTGGCCCTCGGCCTCAAGGGGGCTTCAGACGCCTTGCGAGAGATGTTCTTCACCAACATGTCTGAGCGCGCCGCCAAGATCATGCGCGACGACATGGAGAGCATGGGCCCCGTGCGCCTCAAAGATGTCGATCAGGCCCAAATGGGCATCGTCCAGGTGGCCAAGGACCTGGCCAATAAGGGTGAGATCATGCTGGCCGGCTCGGGCAGCGGCGATGACGAGTTGATCTACTGATGTCTGAAGCCGCCATCAAATTTGCCTTCGACACCGTCTTCGACGACCTGGGCGCGGTAACGTCCGCGCCAGTACGCACCAAGCGGCTGTTCCCGATGGAGGAGGTCGAAGCCATCCGAGCTGCAGCCTTCGCCGAAGGCGAGCGGTCGGCGCTAGCCAGCGTGGCGGCCCAGCAAGCGAATGCTCTTCGCGAGATCGGCTCCGCCTGCACGCGAGCCCTGCCGCGTCTAGCGGAAGTGGCGCACGAGCACCGCGTGGGATCGGCGGCCCTGGCGCTGGCCTGCGCGAAGGCCATCGCAGACGCGGCTCTGACGAAGTTTCCCGACGCCCCGGCCCGTGCCGCATTGGAGGCCTTGGCCCAGGAGATCGAAGCCCAACCGCGTCTCGTGGTAATCGCCGATCCTGAGCTCGCCGCCGCCCTTGCGGCATCGCTTGAAGAGACCGCAAGGCACCTAGGCTTTGAGGGTGCAGTGATTGTTCGCGAAGACAGCACGCTGGGCGCGCATGCCTTCACCCTCGACTTCGGTGACGGGCAAGCCGCCTACGATCCCGCCGCCGCAGCCGAACGCGTATCTGAAGCCTTGCACGCCGCCCTGGCGGCGGAAGGCCTTCACGCCGAACCCCTGATCCCTGGAAGCGAAAGCTGACCCCATGGCCGATGATGACCTGAAACTCGATGAGTTCGCCGCCGACGAGGGGGGGCTTCCCGACCTGGGGGGCGACGGGCCACGCTCGGCCAGCGATCTGTCGACTGTCTTCGATGTGCCGGTCGCGATTTCTGCGGTGCTGGGCAAGACCAGCATGTCAGTCGCCCAGCTTTTGCAGTTGAGCCAAGGCAGCGTTCTTGAGCTGGACCGCAAGGTCGGTGAGGCCATCGATATCTACGTCAACAACCGGCTGGTTGCCCGGGGCGAAGTCGTCATCGTTGACGAGCGCCTGGGTGTGACCATGACGGAAATCATCAAGGACGGCGACTCAGCCAACTGAAGCTGAAACGTCCAAAGGAGTAGACTCCCATGCGACTTCTGGTCGTCGGAAAACTAAGCGGACAACTATCCACCGCCGTGAAAATGGCGATGAGCGCAGGGGCCAAGGTGAGTCACGTCGAGACTATCGAGGCGGCGACCCACGCTCTTAGAGCCGGCCAGGGCGCGGACCTGCTGATGGTCGACTACGATCTGGATATCGCCGCCCTAATTGCGGCGAACGAGGTGGAGCGGATACGGGTGCCCATCGTGGCCTGCGGGATCGCGGCAGATCCCCAGAGGGCAGCGGCAGCCATTCGGGCCGGCGCAAAGGAGTTCATCCCCCTGCCCCCAGAGGCGGCGTTGATTGCGGCTGTGCTGGCCGCCGTGTCCGATGACAATCGGCCGATGGTGGTGCGTGACCCTAGCATGCAGGCAGTCATCAATCTGGCGGATCAGATCGCCGGTTCAGACGCCTCGATCCTAATCACCGGCGAGAGCGGCGTAGGTAAGGAAGTCGTCGCCCGTTACGTCCACCAGAAGTCGCGCCGTGCCAACCGCACGTTTATCTCGGTCAACTGCGCCGCCATTCCGGAGAACCTGCTCGAAAGCGAACTGTTCGGACATGAGAAGGGCGCCTTCACCGGTGCTCTGGCCCGTCGGATCGGCAAGTTTGAAGAGGCGAACGGCGGCACTCTGCTGTTGGACGAAATCTCCGAGATGGACACCCGTCTCCAGGCCAAGCTGCTACGGGCAATCCAGGAGCGCGAGATCGATCGCGTCGGTGGGACCCGACCCGTCAAGGTGGACATCCGCATCCTGGCGACCTCGAACCGCGACTTGGCCGTGGCGGTCAAGGACGGGACTTTCCGCGAAGACCTACTCTACCGTCTGAATGTCGTGAACCTTCGTCTACCGCCGCTGCGGGAGCGTCCTGGCGACGTGCTGGCCATGGCCGAGTTTTTCATCAAGAAGTACGCGGCCGCTAATGGTGTGCCGGACAAGCCACTTTCCATCGAGGCGCGTCGACGTCTGGCCGCGCACCGTTGGCCGGGCAATGTGCGTGAGCTTGAAAACGCCATGCACCGCGCCGTGTTGCTGTCCAACGGGCCGGAGATCGACGAGGTGGCGATCCGGCTGCCGGATGGTCAGCCCCTGGCTCCCGCAGACGCCCATGCCCGCACAGCCCAGGCTGCGGCTTCAACCGCCGACGCCGTCAGCCGGAATTTTGTCGGCCAAACCGTGTCGGAGATGGAGCAACTGCTGATCATCGATACGCTGGAGCACTGCTTCGGCAATCGCACCCATGCCGCTAATATTTTGGGCATCTCGATCCGGACGCTGCGCAACAAGCTGAAGGAATACTCCGAGGCCGGTGTCTCAGTGCCGGCGCCGCAGATGGGCCAGAGCGCGGCTTGATGAACCTGCCTTACCCCTCACCCACTTCAGGGCGCGGCTAGCATGGCCGAAGCCTACCGGTTCGATACAGCGCCCAGCGCCCGCAATCTGTGGGACATGGTGGCGCGTGGAGAAGTGGTGCTGGCCCTGGGCGTCGTCGGCATTGTCGTCCTGCTGATCCTGCCCATTCCAGCCTTCTTGCTGGACGCTCTGCTTTCGATCTCGATCGCCATGTCGGTTCTGATCCTGATGACCTCGTTGTTGATCCGGCGCCCCCTTGAGTTCACGGCCTTTCCGACCGTTCTGCTGGTGGCGACGCTCTATCGGCTGTCCCTCAACATCGCGACGACGCGCCTGATCCTCAGTCACGGCCATGAGGGCGTGCACGGGGCCGGGCACGTCATCGAGACGTTCGGCAAGATGATGATGGGGGGCAATTTCGCCATCGGCGTCATCGTCTTCATCATCCTGGTGGTGGTGAACTTCGTGGTCATCACCAAGGGTTCGGGACGGATCGCCGAGGTGGCCGCTCGCTTCACCCTGGATTCCATGCCGGGCAAGCAGATGGCCATCGACGCCGACCTATCGTCCGGTCTGATCGATCAGGACGAGGCCAAGATTCGGCGCAAAGAGCTCGAACAGGAATCCACCTTCTTCGGCGCCATGGACGGCGCGTCCAAATTCGTGCGCGGCGACGCGGTGGCCGGTCTGGTGATCCTGGCGGTCAATGTGATCGGCGGCATTCTGATCGGTGTGCTGCAACACCAAGTGCCGCTAGGCGAGGCGTTCTCGACCTACACGATCATGTCCATCGGCGATGGCTTGGTCAGCCAGATCCCAGCCCTGATCATCTCCATCGCTGCCGGCTTCCTGGTGTCGAAAGCGGGCGTCGAGGGCGCTGCTGACAAGGCCCTGGTCAACCAGCTGGCCAC
>JAYTWT010000127.1:0-1550 GCA_043743295.1 Alphaproteobacteria bacterium
CGCGTGGTGGGGGAAGTAGGACTCGAACCTACGAAGCCATTACAGCAGGGGATTTACAGTCCCCCCCCTTTGCCACTCGGGACATTCCCCCAGCGCGCCTGGAGCCCCGATCTGCGGCCCGCGCACAAAAGGCTTCCACCCGAGGAAGCGAGGGGCTCTAAGCGCCGCACTCACCGTCCAAAAGCGGCCGCCCTCGAGGGGGTCCCAAATCGGAGCGCGTCTTATAGTGGCCTCCCCTGCCGAACGCAACGACGCCCGAAAGGGGCGAAAACCCGCTCCGCACCGGGCATTCCACGCTCGTCCGCCCAGCCCTTCCGACGATTGGATCTGGGGTTGGCACGCGGTCGCCGCGGTGCTGGCCAATCCACGCCGTGGCGCGTCTGTGCGCCTGCTCGCGACACCCGATCGCGCCCGACAGATCCTCAGCCAGTTCGGGAAACAATCGGTGCTGGAGCCCGCCGACAATCCGCAGATCACCCAGATCCTGCCGAAGGGCGCCGTCCACCAGGGAGTCGCGGTCAGGCCGGCGCCTCTGGAGAATGTTGACATCGCCGATTTCGAGGCCCGGCCCGGCGCCGTGCTGTTGATGCTGGACCAGATCACTGACCCGCAGAACGTCGGCGCCATCCTGCGCTCGGCCGCCGCGTTCGGGGCGACCGGCGTGATCCTGCAGGACCGCCATGCGCCAAAGCTCGCCGGCGCCCTGGCCAAGGCCGCGGCGGGCGCGGTCGACAAGCTTGCCGTCGCCACAGTTGTGAACCTCTCGCGCGCCCTGGAGACCCTGTCGGACGCCGGTTGGCGCAGCGTCGGCCTGGCCGGTCAGGCGGAACGCAATCTTGCCCAGGTCCTCGACGGCGCCGCCACCGTGCTGGTGCTTGGCTCGGAGGGTGATGGCGTGCGTCGTCTGGTGGCTGAACACTGCGACGAGCTGGCGAAAATTCCCATGCCGGGCGACTTTGAGAGCCTGAACGTCTCAGCCGCCGCAGCGGTGGCGCTCTACGAAGTTACGCGTCCACGTTCGTGACGGTTGCGACCAGGCTGCGCCTGACGCATTGAAGCGCCATGGAATTCGCACTCCCCACGGCCGGCGCGATCGCCGCCTTCTTTCAGGTGGTCATGATCGACCTGGCGCTGGCCGGCGACAACGCCGTCGCGGTTGGCTTGTCAGCTGCGGGCCTGCCCCCGCAACAGCGCCGCCGCGCGATCATGCTGGGTCTGGCTGCGGCCGTGGTGATGCTGATCGGCTTCGCCCTGATCACCACCCAGCTTCTCAAGGTGGTTGGACTGCTGTTCGCCGGCGGTCTGTTGCTACTGTGGGTCTGCTGGAAGATGTGGCGCGAACTGCGCGAGCAGGGCCGCGAGAACACCGAGGAAGGCGAGGCTGCGCTGGAGGATGCCACCGGCGTCGCGATTGGCGCCCATCCTAAGCATCAACCCAAAGCCAAGACCATGCGCCAGGCCCTGGTGCAGATCCTGATCGCCGACCTCACGATGTCCCTGGACAATGTGCTGGCCGTAGCCGGCGCGGCGCGCGAACACCCGATGGTTCT
>JAYTWT010000128.1:0-7659 GCA_043743295.1 Alphaproteobacteria bacterium
GGGGTTCTGGCTTGCGACCGCGACGATGGCCTCGGTCCTGTCGGCTTGCGCTACTGCCACCCCCCGACCGGTTGACCCGCCCACTTACCTGCTACGGCATGATGCGGTTCGCCTGGATGTCCTGGCACCTCAAGGCGGCTGGTCCGGCGTCGATCTGCTGGTCTTCGCGGTGGATCACAATCCCAAAGTCGCCGAGGCCAAGGCGCGTCGTGACGCGGTGGTTGCAACGGGGGCTGCCGCCAGGATCGCGCAACCGATCACACTGACGCTGACCAGCGAGTATGCGTCTGAACGCCCTCGATGGGGCTATGGGGCCGGGCTAGACGCGCCTTTCGACGTCGGGGTTCGCCGCAAGGCGAGAGTCACCGACGCCGACCTTAAGGTCCTCCAGGCGAGCGAGGACTACAGCGAGACCGTCTGGTCGCTGCGAAGCCAAATCGAGCACGCCAGGATCACAGTCCTCTCCGCTGACGCGGAGGCGTCGGCTTGGGATCAGGTCGCCGCATTGCGCCGCCAGCGCGTGGAACGGTTCAACCAACGGGTCGCTGCGGGAGAAGATGCACGTTCCGACGCCCTGATCGCTCGGGCCGATGTGGCGACCGCGCAAGGTCGCGCTGTCGAGGCTCGGAGGCGCCGAGATATAGGCCGGCTTGATCTCGCAAAGGGTCTCGGTGCGGCGGGCACGGCCGTCCGCGATGTGGTCCTGGCACCCCTTCGCCCAACGATCTTGCCGGACATTGTCGCCCCGCGCCTTGAAGCCGCGACAAGACGCCCCGAGATCCTGCGCGCCATCGCGGACTATGACCTTGCCGAGAACGCTCTTCGTCTGGAAGTTGCGCGACAGTATCCCGAGGTGCGGCTGAGTCCTGGCTATATGTACGACCATGGTGTGACCAAGCTCCCGTTCAGTCTGGCCCTGGTGCTTCCGCCGCTTGATCTCAATCGAAGCGCTATTGCGGCTGCTGAGGCCGCGCGTGCGGCAGCGGGCCGAGCTCTGGAGGTCAGGCAGGCTCAATTTCTGGCGGAGGTGGATGACGCGTTCAGTGCTGTAGTAGCGGCCCGCGCTGCCGCCGTGCGAAGCCGCGATCAGGATGTAGCGATGGCGGACGCGGCTGCCGCCGTTGTTACGCGGGCGGTCAAACTGGGCGCTCAAGATCGCGGCGATGATCTGTTGGCGCGGGCGCTCGCCGCTGAGGCGCAGATCACCCTCCTGCGCGCCCAAGAAGCCATTGCGTTGGCGACCGCCGATCTTGAGGATGCTCTTCGCCGTCCTCTAAATCTGAACGAGTCGCAGGCGACAGCGTCTCTCTTGATCGCAGGACCGTCTCAGAAATGACCAAGCTCCGGCCTTGGGCCATCCTATTTGCCACCGTGGCCCTGGCGATCCCGGCGACAGCTGCGCCAAAGGTGCTGAAGTTGGACGCCGCCACGCAGGGGCGGCTGGGCGTCACCACCGCGCCGCTTCGGGTCGGCGCAAGCCGCGCCGCGCTGAGCGGCTTCGTCCGGGGCCTCGATGCCGTTCCGCTGGCAAGCCTGGACGCCGACATTGCGGTCGCCACCGCCGCGCTGACCGCATCTCGCGCCGAGGCGGTACGTACACAGGCACTCCACGCCGCCGATGCCACAGTGTCCGCCAGAGTCCAGGAGGCAGCTCTGGCCCAGATGCGTGCCGACGCCGCCCGTCTTCAACTCCTGCGCCGACGGCTCGGTTTGGAATGGGGACAGGGCGTCGCAGCCCTCACTGACCGTGCCCGAGGTCGGCTACTCGACGATCTCGTTACCCGGCGTGCTGCGTTGATTCGGCTGGAGGCTGCGGGGGGCCCGTTGCCGCTGCACGGCACTTTAGCCCTTGATCTGGGGTTGCTGGGATCGACGACGGTGGCCCTACTGGGCGCGGCACCGAGCGTGGAGGCGCGCCTCCAGAGCGTGGGTGCCTTGGGCGTAGTGCGCGGCCCAACTGCTGAGCGAATAGCGCCGGGCGTCACAGCACCAGCAACTTTATCGCTTGGCGGGGCTGCTCAAGGCGTAGTGATCCCGCGTACGGCATTGCTGCGCGGCGGCGGTCAAACCTTCGTTTATGTGCGCCGTACAGACGGTAACTTCGAGCGCCGCGCCGTGGTGGCTGGGCACAGCGCACCGGATGGCCTTGTCGTCACCACCGGCTTTCGGCCCGGGGAGGCTGTGATCGTCACGGGCGCCGCTCAGGTGTTGGCGATCGAAGCGTCCGCCCCGGCTGGAGGCTAGCCATGCTTTCCGCCATCGTCGGCTGGACTTTGCGGTTCCCACGCTTAGTGGTGGCCGGCGCGATGCTGTTGCTGGTGTATGGTGTTTTCGTTTTGATGCACGCCAAGCTGGACGTGTTTCCTGACTTCGTACCCGCCCAGGCTGAGGTCCAGACCGAGGCCCCGGGCCTGACGGCGCAACAGGTCGAACAGCTGGTGACCCGACCCATCGAGCGTGCCCTCCTCGGGGCTGCGGGAGTTGACGCCGTTCGATCAGACTCGGTCGCAGGCCTTTCAGTGATCACCGTCGTTTTCGATGAGGGGTCGGACCCGTTTCGGGCGCGCCAGGTCGTTGCTGAAGCCCTCGGTGGGGTCGGCGCTCTACCTGTGGGAATCGGCGTGCCCAAGGTTACGCCACTGACGTCATCAACGATGGATCTCTTAAAGGTCGGGTTCACCAGCGATCGACTATCGCCGCTCCAACTGCGCGACCTGGTGGAATGGACAGTCAGACCACGATTATTGTCGGCACGCGGCGTCGCACGCGCCACGCTCTATGGCGGACAGGCGCGCCGGATCGAGGTGCAGGTGCGCCCCGACGCCCTTGCCGCAAGGGGCTTAGCTCTGGCCGATGTGGTGGCTGCGACCAAGGCGTCCACGGCGGCCAGCGGCGGCGGCTTCATCGACACGCCGCAACAACGCATTCTGATCGAACCCCGGGGGCAGGCGCTGAGCGCTGCGGACATCGCCGCAACGCCTTTAGCCCCGACGTCGAGTGGCTCGCCCGTCCGGCTGGGCGACGTCGCCCGGGTGACCGATGCGGCCGCACCGCTGAACGGCGACGCCCTGATCATGGGAAAACCCGGCGTGCTGATCAGCCTCTCCAGTCAGTACGGGGCCAATACGCTGGAAGCGACCCGCGCGGTCGAGGCGGCCCTAGCCGAGATGGCACCTCTTCTGAAGGCACAGGATGTGACGGTGAACGCGGGCCTGCATCGTCCCGCGAACTTCATCGTGTCGGCATTGCGCGGCATCGGCGAGGATCTGGCGATCGGCGCGCTGTTGATTGCGGGCGTGTTGTTCCTCTTTCTGCGCAGCCCGCGCACCGTGGCGATCGCCTTTGTCAGTATCCCGCTCTCTCTACTCACCGCTGTTATCGTTTTGGATGCGCTGGGGGTCACCCTCAATACCATGACCCTGGGCGGGCTGGCCGTTGCTTTGGGCGTGGTTGTCGACGACGCGGTCATCGGTACCGAGAACATCGTGCGTCGATTGCGCGTCAGGGCAGGCCACTCCACCGCAGAGATCGTACGCGCCGCGGCGATTGAAGTTCGAGCACCCGTCGTTCATGCCACCCTGATGCTGATCCTGGTGCTGGCGCCGGTACTGTTGCTCCATGGGCTGCAGGGCGCATTCTTTGCCCCGCTGGCAGCCAGTTTCATCATTGCGACCTTAGCCTCGCTGGCTGTGGCAATTGCGATCAGCCCGCCGCTGGCCCTGCTTCTGCTGGGATCGGCTCAACCCGCCGAGGAGTTGGGTCTTCTCTTAAGGCTCAAAGATCAGCACGCCGGGATATTGCGCCGGGCGGTCGAGCGACCTCGGATCGCCCTGATCGCAACCGCCGTCGCCGGCGTCGTCACAGCGGCGGGCTTTGCGATGTTCAACACCGAACTCCTGCCTAGCTTCCGCGAAGGCCATTTTGTGCTGGCGGTCTCTGGGCCTCCGGGCTCGGCACTACCGGTCATGCGTGACTATGGACAACGGATCACGCGAGACCTCCTTGTCATTCCGGGCATCCAATCCGTGGAACAACAGGTCGGGCGCGCGGAGGGCGGCGAGGATTCTTTCGGCACCGAGCAAAGCGAGTTCCACGTCGAGCTGAAGCCTGACCTGAAGGGGGCGGATCAGGATCGGATTCAAGCCTCGATCCATACTGTGCTGGATCGCTATCCCGGCCTCAACACCGAGGTTCTGACATTTCTTGGCGACCGGATCGGCGAGTCCCTCTCCGGCGAGACGGCGGCCCTCGCGGTCGGGGTCTATGGGGCCGATATGGATACGTTGGATCAGGCCGCCGCAGGGATCGCTGCGGTGCTGGAAACGGTACCCGGCGCGGGTGACGTGCAGGTGCGAACGCCGCCCGCTGCGCCCGTGGTTCGCGTCAATCTGAATTTCGCCGCGCTCGGTCGCTACGGGGTCTCGCCGGTTGAAGCGATGGACGCCATCGAGATCGCCTATCGCGGGGTCACTGCCGCTCAGGTTTACCAGAGCGACCGGAGCCTTGATGTCGTGGTCACCACGCCGCCTGATCTTCGCCAGGATCCTGAGGCCGTTGGCGACTTGCTAATCCGATCTACCGCCGGTGAGGTGGTCCCACTCCGAGCGCTTGCAAATGTTGCACTCAGCGAAGCGCGCACCGCCATCAGCCACGAGGGCGGGCGCGCACGCCAAGTGGTGACGGCCAATCCGGCACCGGCGGACGTCGTTCGGGTGACCCGCGCAGCGCGCGCGGCCATCGAGGCCAAGGTAAAATTACCTCCTGGCGTCTATTTGGATTTTGCCGGTGCTGCCGCCGGCGCCTCGGCTGCGCGCGACGAACTTCTGACCAATTCAGCACTGGCGTTTGCCGCAGTCGTTGCGCTGTTGATGGTGGCGTTCGGTAGCGGACGCTCGGCCGCGTTGATCCTCAGCGGCGCGCCGTTTGCGATGTTGGGCGGCGTGATCGCGGTAGCCTTGACTGGGGCAAGTCTCTCGTTGGGGTCTTTGGTTGGCTTCGTCACCTTGTTCGGCATCACCGCACGCAATGCGATCCTGTTGATCTCCCATCTCGAGCACCTGATCTCGCACGAAGGCCACACCTGGTCGGTAGAGACGCTGTTGCTGGCGGCGCGCGAGCGGATGACACCGATTCTGATGACTGCCTTGGTCACGGGTCTGGGTGTCCTGCCTCTGGCCCTGGCGTCCGGCCAGGCCGGACGCGAAATCCAGGGACCGATGGCCGCCGTGATCCTGGGCGGACTTGCAACCTCAACCCTGGCTAGTCTGATCCTGTTGCCGGCCTTGGTCTGGCGGTTCGGTCGCCAGCCGTCTCTGAAACCGGCTTGATGCGGCGGCCTCGGACTCCCACAGCGCTCCTGACGCTTGCGGCCGGGGTGTTAGCTTCGGCATCCGTCAGCGCCGAACCGGCGCATATCTTCCGCCTTCCCAGCGAGCCTATCGACACGGCACTGGTCCGGTTCGCGATCCAGGGCGCAGTTTCCATCGGCGGTTTCCCAGTGGCGGGTTGCGTGGGGCAGAGCCGCCCGGTCCTAGGCATGCTGGTGCCGATCGAAGCCCTGCGCCGTATGCTACCGCCGGGTTGCGGGTTCGAGCGTGTGGATGTGCGCGCTTATCGTGTGACCGGCATTCGGTTAGCATCGACTGCACCCCCGCTTCCTGCATCACATTCGCCAGCTTCATTTCCTGTCGAGCTCACCGAGATCGTCGTGACGGCAGAGAAACGGCGCGAGCCGCTCAGGGGCAGTCCCTTCGCCGTCAGCGTCGTGACCCGATCGGAAATCGAGCGGGGCGGGGGTAAATCCTTCGCCGATCTGGTGGCGTCCATCCCCGGCGTCGTCGAGACCAATCTGGGACCGGGCCGAGACAAGATCTTGATCCGTGGTATTTCGGACGGTGCCTTCACCGGGCGCACCCAGTCGACCGTCGGCCTGTATCTGAACGATGTGCCGATTACCTACAACGCGCCCGATCCCGCCTTGCGGCTGGCGGATATCGACCGCGTCGAGGTGCTGAGGGGACCTCAAGGAACGCTATACGGGTCTGGATCGATCGGCGGGATTGTGCGCGTGGTGACGGCGTCGCCAGATCCCGCGGGGTTTGCGGCACGGGTCGCGATCGAAGGCGCGATCAACGACCACCAGGACACGGCGATCGGCGGGGAGGCCATGGTCAACATCCCCCTTGTGGCTAATCGTGTAGCGATTCGAGGCGTCATCTATCGCGACGAGACGGCTGGCTATCTCAGCAATCCGGGACTGGGGTTGGAAGACGTCAATCACGGTCACCGGCTTGGAGGGCGGCTCGCAGCTCTGGTCGACTTACCGGGCGACTGGCAAGCTCAGGCAACGTTCGCTCGCCAGGCCATCGACTCGTTCGATAGTCAGTATGTGCAAGGCGGGGGTCCTTTCGTTCGCGACGCGGCGATCTTGGAGCCGCACCACAACGATTTTACAGCGTTCAGCGGAACGCTGGCGCGGCATAGCTCGGTGGTGGATGTCCAAATCTCAGGCGCCTACATCGATCATGATCTGGCGACCCGATATGATGCAACAGGCGCGCTTGGATTGAGGCGTGGCCAGGTGGCTGCATTCGACGAAAGTCAGCGGGTCGGCCTTTGGGTGGCCGAAGCTGTGCTCGCGTCCACCGGTCAGGCGCGGTTGAGGTGGTTGGCTGGTGCCTCAGGTGCACGCGCCGTGGAGGACGATGGTGGGCGACTTGACGCAAGCCAATCTGGCGGCCCCCTGCGCTCAGTCTATCAACGTCACGATCACGTGCTGGAAGGTGCGGTGTTCGGCGAGGTCGGCTACGACGCAACCCCTAAACTGAACGTGGTTGCGGGCGGCCGCTTTTTTCTGGTTGAAACGCGGTCCAATGCTGGAGGCTTTGAGCTGGCACGCGTTCCTCTACCGGACACCCGCGTACGGGCGCGAAATCGGGGTTTCTCCCCCAAGCTCCGTTTGAGCTACGCATTTCGACCCGATCGGCTTCTCTACGCTCAGATCCAGGATGGCTACCGCGCCGGAGGCTTCAATACCCCAGCAGGCGCGGACGGTGTGGCGAGCGGTCGCGAAGCCACGGCTTATCTGCCGGATCGCCTTTTGAGTCTCGAATTTGGGGGGGAAGCCACCTTCTTTAGCGGCAAGCTGGGTCTGCGTGCTGCGGCTTTCCAGGCTTTTTGGCGCAATGTTCAGACCGATCAATTCCGTCAATCGGGCCTGCCGGTGACCTTGAACATCGGCGACGGCACCAGCACCGGCCTGGAGTTCGATACAACCTGGAGGCCCAACGAACACTGGCGATTGCGCGTCGGCGGGTTGCTGAACGAACCTCAACTCAGCCGGACTAGCGACCAGTTTCCCGCGCGGATCGATATCGGCTTGCCGGGCGTGGCAAAGGTGTCTGGATCTATCGACGTGGCCTACCGTCACGCCCTTCCGATGGATCTGCGCGGTGAGCTTTCTGCACGTTTCGCCTACGCCGGTCGATCCTACACCACGTTTGATGGTTCGGCGGCGTCGGAGATGGGTGACTACAGCCAAGGTCGGGTTTCGGCCTCGGTTAAGGGCATCGCCTGGGAACTTCAGGTCTTCGTCGACAACGTGACAGACGAGAAGGGCGATACCTTCGCGTTCGGAAATCCCTTCAGCCGCGACCGCGC
>JAYTWT010000129.1:0-40391 GCA_043743295.1 Alphaproteobacteria bacterium
GCCCCCCTCATTCGGCGGATACAGGCCTTGGCTTTGCCCGACCGAACCCCGTAGCATCCCGTTCGTAGGAATCTTGGGGTGGGCGAATGGCGGACGACACGATAGGTAGCGGCGAGAAGACGCCCTGGGCACGCATCAAGGCCATCGTCGGCGGTTCGGCTGGAAATCTGGTCGAATGGTACGACTGGTTCGCCTACACCTCGACGAGCCTCTATTTCGCCAAGCATTTCTTTCCCGGCGAAGACCCGGTTGGCCAGCAACTCCAGACAGCGGCCATCTTTGCCGCTGGGTTCATTGCCCGTCCGTTGGGTGCCTGGCTGATGGGCATGTACGCGGATAGAGCGGGACGGAAAGCGGCCTTGACCCTGTCGGTCGCCTTGATGAGCCTCGGGTCTTTCGCCATCGCTATCTTGCCGGTCTACGCTCAGGTCGGGATTTGGGCGCAGCTGGCGCTGTTGGCCTGCCGGCTGGTCCAGGGACTATCGCTGGGCGGAGAGTATGGGGCTAGCGCCACCTATATGGCCGAGATGGCGGGCCACAAGCGGCGCGGCTTCTGGTCGTCGTTCCAGTACACCACCCTGGTGGCGGGCCAACTGACTGCCCTGCTGGTACTGGTGACGCTGCAGCACACCTTGTCCCCGGCCGACCTAGACGCCTGGGGCTGGCGCATTCCGTTTGTGATCGGCGGCTTGCTGGCGGTGGTGGTGTTCTGGATGCGCTCGGGCCTGGAAGAGACCAAGTCGTTTCAGACGGCTGCTGAAGGTTCACAAAAGCGCGGCAGCACCCTCACCCTGTTCCGCGACCACCCGCGCGAGACCGCCACAATCCTGGCGCTTACCGCCGCCGGGTCGCTGTCGTTCTATGCTTACACGACCTACATGCAGAAGTTCCTGGTCAACACGACTGGCTTCACCAAGGACACGGCTACCGGCGTGATGGCGGCGGTGCTGATCCTCTATATGTTGGTCCAGCCCGCTATGGGCTGGCTATCGGATCACGTCGGTCGCAAGACGACCATCGCGGTAGGCCTCAGCCTCGGTGCCTTGGCGACCTATCCGGTGATGAGCGCCATCGCGGTGGCGGGTGCGCCAATGGAAGCCTTCGGCCTGATCATGATCTTGGTGCTCTGCCACTCGGGCTATTCGGCGGTGAACGCCGCCGTTAAGGCTGAGATGTTCCCCGCCCACGTTCGCGCCCTGGGCGTTGCCCTACCCTACGCCCTGGCCAACGCGATCTTCGGCGGCACGGCCGAGTACGCTGCCGGGTGGCTCAAGAGAGCGGGCCACGAGAGCGTTTTCTACGGCTATGTCGCGGCGGTGATGGCCGTGGCGGCGATTGTGGCCGTGCGGATGCGCAACACCAACAAGACCAGTCTCATCCAGGAGGAATAGCGGCGCTACAGCCCGAGTTCCGCCCGCAGCGCGCGCGTCAGCTTGGCGGAGACGAGGCTATGGGCCGTGGCCAGCCAACCGCTGAGATCTATGGCTTCTAGTCCATCCATATCGACAACGACCCAGTGGCCTTTCGCAAAATATGGCGCCTGGCGGCCGGGGCCATCGTCGGTCAGTACGACGAACCCGATCTCGGTGACCTTGAACGCCACGCCATTGTCGAAGCCGCAGACGGCGAACACCTTACCGCCGACCTTGTAGACATCTGAACCGCCCCACTGCACCACATGTGTGACGGCGGGCAGCGCCATGGCGCAGGTCATAACCTGCTCGCGGGTCAAGGACCGTGCCCTAGACGGTGACCCCGACACCGATTGGACAGGTGACCCCCGTGCCGCCGATGCCGCAGTAGCCGCCTGGGTTCTTGGCCAGGTATTGCTGGTGATAGTCCTCGGCAAAATAGAACAGCCCGGCGGGCGCGATCTCGCTGGTGATCCGGCCATAGCCCTGCTTGGACAGTTCTGCCTGGAACACCGCCTTTGAGGCCTCGGCAACAGCCAACTGTGTCTCGCTGATGACATAGACGCCCGAACGATACTGGCTGCCGATGTCATTGCCCTGGCGCATCCCCTGAGTGGGATCGTGGCCCTCCCAGAACACCTTCATCAGGTCAGCGAACGTCACGATCTTTGGATCGAACACGACCAGGACGGATTCCGTGTGGCCGGTGCGGCCCGAACAGACCTCTTCGTAGGTGGCATTGGGCGTGTGACCCTGCTGGTAGCCGACCGCTGTGACCACCACGCCCGGAACCTGCCAAAGGATACGCTCAACGCCCCAGAAGCAGCCCATCGCAAAGTAGGCCGTCTCCAAATCGTCGGCATATGGCCCCTTCAAGGCCTGACCGTTCACGAAATGCCGCTGCGCGGTCGGAAGAGGGTTAGGGCGGCCAGGCAACGCCGTGGCGGCGGTCGGTAGGTCGAGCGGCTTCTTGAAAAACATCGGACGCCTCCAGGATATCGGGTCTGGTCCTAAATAGTGCACGCCATCGTGTTTTGCACCTTGCCACGCATCGGTGAACCGTTGCGACACATGCGGGCATATACGGCGAGGCCCAAATTTCGGGCTGTGTGAAGGCTAAGCCCTACTCGGAGAATACGGCAATGCGGCTGTTGAGAACCTTTTTGTTGGCCGGTGCGATGGCAAGCCTTGGCGTGGCCGGCGCGCTGGCCGCGGGCGGCGGCGGCGGCGGGGGTGGCGTTGAGGCACCCTCAGCCTCAGCGCAGCAGTACAATCCCGCAGAGGAATACGCCAAGGCGGTTCAGGCTCTGCAAGCCAGGGACTATAAGTCCGCGGCCCGCGCCGCCCAACACGTGACGGAAGCCGCACCCAAGAGCCTGGACGGCTGGCGGGTCCTAGGTATCGCTCATTCGGGATCCGAGAATTGGAAAGGCGCAAAACGCGCCTATGAGCGGGCGGTCAAACTCGGCCCCGACGACCTAGCCAGTCGAGGCGGCTTGGGCCTAGCCCTGGCCAACCTCAAGGACGCCAAGGCGCAGGAGCAGTTGGACTGGCTGAAGGCCAAGGCCGGTGCCTGCGGCGCCGGGTGCGATCCGGCCATGTTGAAGTCGCTGACGGCGGACGTCGAAAAGGCCATGACCGGCACGCCACAGCCCAGCGCCGCGCTCTCCCAAGGCGCATTGATCTTCGCAGCGGATACCGGTGACCGGGCCTATTTCGAGGCCGTCAGCTTGATCAACGAGCATCGCTATGACGCAGCGCTGGCCTCGTTGGATAAGGCAAGGGCCGCGTTTGGGCCGCACCCCGACGTTTTGACCTATCAGGGCTACGCTTGGCGCAAGAAGGGCCAATTCGAACGGGCCGAGCAATACTATCAACAGGCCCTTGCTGTTGCACCCAACCATCGCGGCGCCACGGAATACTTCGGTGAGCTGAAGGTGGAGCGCGGCGATACACCGGGCGCGCGTCAGATGCTCGCCAAGCTGGACCGCATCTGCACTTTCGGGTGCGCCGAGGCTGAGGAGTTGCGCCGTTGGATCGACGCCGGCGGCGAGCCTGGACGCTAACGCTGGTCCTGGCGCTGGCGGGCTCCAGCGGCCTCAAGGCGGACACCGCGGCCCCGCTTCGGGCCATGCGCTGGATTGCGCCAGGAACGGACATCGTGCGGGCGTTCGCCAGCGCACCGACCGAGTGCCTCAAACGCCCGGCCACGGAGCCGGAACGGCTGTCGGTCAAGATCGGCCGAGCCGCTTTCCGCACACCCCTGTTGCTGGGTGGCCAGGCGGCGCGGGCTGGACTGAGCTGTGAGAGTTGTCATCGGTCCGGGCGGGACAATCCTGACTTCCAGTTTCCCGGTGCCTCGGGTGCCGCCGGAACGGCGGACGTCACGCTCTCGCTATTCTCTAGCCACCGCGGAAACGGCGTCCACGACCCCAAGACCATACCCGATTTGTCGGGTCCTAGAGACCACCTAAAAGTCGCACCAGGCGATTTGCCGGCGTTCATCCGTGGCCTCATCGTGGAAGAGTTCGACGGGGCCGAACCAACGCCTGAAACCTTAGCTGGCCTTGCGGCCTATGTCAGCGCCTTGAGCCCTGAGGCCTGTCCGCGCGAGGCCCGGACGCCGATCACGCCGACCGGTCTGCTTGCCGAGGCCCGCCGCGCCGTCCGCGCCGCGCGAGGGACAACCGACGCGCGCACCGCCGTCCTGATGATCGCTGCCGCTCGCGCTCAGTTGGGGCTGATCGACGAGCGCTTTGACGAGCTCCCCACTGAACGCGCGCACCTGCGAAGCGCCGACGCCCAGCTGGCAAGCCTTCAGGACGCGCTACGCCGAGGCCGATCAGAGGCGTCCAAATTGGCCTCCAACTGGCTCATCACATCGGCGGCGTTGGACCGAGCGCTAAGCGCGAGGGCGAGCCAATCCCTGTTCAATCCCGCCCACCTCTCCCAAGCCGCGAACCGCCGCTTGCCCGCCAAGCCCACCTAAGCGTATATGCCCGCCTTCCAGCGGGGACCCACTCCTCCCGCAGGCGAACGGTGCGGTGGCCGAGTGGTTGAAGGCGCACGCTTGGAAAGCGTGTTTAGGGGAAACTCTAACGTGGGTTCGAATCCCACCCGCACCGCCAACCATGCCCACAACGATGTCTCGATCGACAGCCCCCCGACCTAAGGGGCGGAAACTACGGGCATCGAGAGCTACCACGTCCCGTCAGCACACCCGCGGGTGCCGGGCTACTGCGGCGACGAAGACACCCGAGATGATGTCTGGCCCGGAATGCGCCACGTCAACCCCACCACTCTGGTGAAGTTTGGTCCCTCACAGGCGTGACGGATCTACAGTTCGGCGTGGCAAAGCGCCGCTCGCGCCGATTGACAGAGAGATAGGTGTCAAGCATAAATTGGTAGGTATACCAACTTATAGACTCCTTGCTGGAAGGACCCGGCTATGAAGTTCAACAGACGCCTCGCCTTGAAGCTGCTGGCCGGCGTCGCCGCCGTCGTCGGCCTTCCGCTGATTTCCCTTCGCGCGCTCACACCAGATCGGCTGAAGACGGTGGCGGGAACGGACCCGGGCGAACGTAAGCTCAACGGGCCTCAGGCGACGGGGCGAACATATCGCAATCTCTCTGCGCCCGACCACGTCATCGTCAGCGATCGGGATGTAAGCGTACCGACTCGCGACGGCACCAAGTTGATGGCCGATGTCCATCGGCCCGAAAGGCCAGGGCGCTATCCCGTGCTCATCGCCGCGTCGCCCTATCCGCGGCAGGTGCAGGACCTTGGGGCGCCGATGGGGTTCATCGAAGCCGGCAGCACCGACTACTTCGTGCCGCGGGGATACGTCCACCTGATCGCAAACTGCCGCGGAACCGGTGGCTCTGGTGGGGTCTTCGGCTTCTTCAACGCTCAGGAGCGTCAGGATATGTACGATCTGGTCGAGTGGGCGGCGGCGCAACCCTGGTCCGACGGCAATGTCGGGATGATCGGGATCAGCTATTTCGCGATGACCCAAATGGAGGCGGCAGTGGAACGCCCGCCGCACCTGAAGGCGATCATGCCGCTCGCTGTCACCGTCGACACCTACGAAAGCTCTATGCATCACGGGCTGTTCAGCGGGTCCTTCATGACGCCCTTTCTGTCGATGATCGGACTGAACGCCAACCGACCCAGCTCGTTCTGGAACGGCGCCGGGCTAGACATGGTGCGCCGGGCGCTCTCGCTACCCCCGATTCACGCGCGGTTCGCCACAATGAACGGGGAAGCAGCGCTGGCGGGGCTAAAATGGCTTCTGAAACTGCCGCACGATCCGCACCCCTGGGACGACCTGTGGCGCGCGACGGCGGTGGAGCATCCCTTGCGCGACGCCTGGTGGGAGGAGCGAAACGTCCTGCCTCTGTTGGACCGTATCGAGATCCCGGTCTACCTCGGCGCCGATTGGGACAACGTCGCCCTGCACCTGCCGTCCACGTTCACGGCCTTCGAGGCGATGGCGGCAAATCCGAATGTGCGGGTCGCGATGCTTGGGGAGCATGGCCTGGCGTGGCCTTGGGAGAGTCTCCACGTCGAAGCCCTCGCTTGGTACGACCATTGGCTGAAGGGGCGCGACACGGGCATCATGGAGGGGCCTGCGGTCCGCTACGTGCTTCCCGAAGCCGAAGGGTGGCGCTCGGCCGACGCCTGGCCCGTAAATGCCGTGACCTACCGGGCCCTCGCGTTGAAGAGCGACGGAACGCTCAACGAAGCGGAAGGAAAGATTGGTGCGCGGCAGATGCTGACGATCGGCGCCGGAACCGGACGCATGCGTCCAGGCCCGACTGATCCGCCCGCGATCCTCACCTGGACCACTGCGCCGTTGACCGCGGACATGGACATGGTTGGAGACATCGAGTTGCAGCTGGATGCGGCCAGCACCGCTGAGGACACCGCGTGGTTCGCCTTCCTCCAGGACGTCGGCCCCACCGGAGAGATCAAAACCATTACCGCCGGCTACCTTCGCGCCAGCCTGCGTCAAGTCGATGAAGCCGCCAGCCGGGTCGGGGCGCCGGTGATCCCCTGTCGGGTCGCCGAGCTCCTGCCGATTGGCGAGATCGTACACTACCGCCTCCCGCTCGTCCCCAACGCCCGCCGCTTCAAGGCCGGTCACAGCATCCGCCTGCTACTGGCGAGTGACGATCAGAATCCTGCCGTTCCCGCCATTCTGGGTTTCAGACACGCGAGCGTCGGGACGAGCAGCCTCAACACCGTTCACTCGTCGTCGCGTCTGCTCCTCCCGGTCCTACCGCCCCAAGCGGCGGTCAAGGTCTGAGCCCGCGGCCCGGCGCGGACGCCCTTCAGGTTGGGTTGGTTCGATGCGCTGGGCCACGGGAAGACGCTCAGCGATCGGCTTCGGGAAAGAGCTGCTGGAGCACGATCTGAAGCAATCGAGCCGCGCGTCGCTGACCCTCCGAACTGCCGTCCCCAGTCGCAAGATTGATCACCGCCAGACCCACCGCAAGCCCATGCAGGATTAGGAGACTGTCGGGATTTGGCTCAGACTGGCCCCTGGTCAGAGCCACCGCACTTCTCTGCGCGATGCCGATGGCAAGACGCCTGAACGTCGCCTTGATCGAGGGCTCGGTGTCGGCGGCTCCGGCCAAAGCCATCATCACCCTGGTATTGTCCGGGCGGATGGCGATGTCCGCGATGCTTGCAGCGACCGACTGCCGGCTTTGGCCGTCAAGCGAGCGGTCTAGCTCCGCGAGCAGCGCGTCCGTCGCCGCTTCCCCTGTCGCCACCAGCAGGTCCAGCCTGGTGGGGTAGTAGTAGGTCAGGTGGCTCTGACGCAGGCCTGAGCGCAGCGCGATCCTCGGTTGAGTGAAGCCCGCTAGGCCCTGCTCACGCAGGACGCCCAGCGCCGCATCGAGGATGAGTTGTCGCCTGTCGTTCATTCCGCCGCCTTGGTAATCTTACCAAGGCTGATGGCGCCGCGCCTTTCGGCTGTCAATCGGACGCATGCCAAGCCGCTTTTCGACCGGCTGCACCAGCGAAGGCTCCTGGCGTCTCGGTGACACTGGTAGCGTCGGAGGCTAGGGGGATGCCCGAGCGCGGCAGCGCCCTTGCGCCGTCGCCGACGATCGAGAAAGCTGCCCAATAGTAGGGGTGCGAATAGGCGTCGTCCCTGGCGATGAAGCTGCGCTCGGCTTCAACTAATGCTTCGCCCTGTGTTACGGCGCTCGACGTGAACAACGCAGACATCAGGATCTCGGTGGCCTCGGAACTCACCTCCCAGTTTGACACCAAGAGGTTGCGCGCGCCAGCGTAGGTGAAGGTGGAAACTAGGCCGCCGAGCGCTGCACCGCCACCGCCGTCTTCGAGGCCGGCACCGGTATCGCAGGCAGACAACACAACCAGATCGGCATCGAGTTGAAGGCCAGGAATTTCGCTGGTGTCCAGCAGGGAGTCCCCGCCCGGTCCGGCCTGCGATGTTACCAGGGCCGGCTGAAGGCACCCATTGGCCTCCGGTAGCAGGCCGTGCGTAGCGAAATAGAGGACGCGATACTGATCCAACGCGCCTTCAAAGCCGCCGCCGTTCTTTATTCGCTCATCCGTGAACGCCTCCCCGGAGATGACGCTATCCGGGGCCCCCACCGCCTTGGCGACGAACCGGACCTCCGACGCGGCTTCCGGCAGTTGGGGCAAAGCGCGCAGCTGGTTGCGGAACGTAGCGCAGAAGTCCGCACCGCCAGCGATGCTGATAGACCAGGCGGGCGCAGTGACACTCCCGAATGCTGTCGGTCCGGTCGCAATGAGCGGATCGGCGAAACCGAGGAACGGCTTTAGCGCTCGGCTGGGACGGCTACGACGCGTGTTCCAGAACGCCGCAGTAGATACTGAGACCGAGGTATCAAGGCGCGAGGCGAGCCAACTGACGCCCTTGTACGAAACTTCGGTTTTCGTGCGCCGCGCGGCCTCGACGTTACGTGCTAAGACCGCCTGGCTTTCAGTGTCGGTCACGAGGGCACCGATCGGTACGCCGATCATCGTTGGATCCGGTTGGTAAATCAGTCGCTGGATACCGGCCAGTTGCGGTTCAATCGGGCCCAGGACCTTCTGATAGAGCCGATGGGCCAGTTCGACATCCCAATCTCCCAACAGCCCTGACGAGACCTCGCCCAGCGGATCCCTCAGCCGCGCGGCCAGCTGCCGCGCCTCCGTTCGACTAAGGTCGACGGCGAACGGGCGCACCTCACCACGGGTGATCAACAAGCCGTAGCCTCGGTTCGCCAGCAACATGACCTTTAGGTAGGCCTCACCGTCCTTCAGCTCGCTCTGCAAGTCCTTGCTGGTCACCGTTGTGCTGAGGGCCGTGGCATAGCGCGGGTTGGCGTCGAACAAGCGCCGCTCAAGTTCATTGGCTTGCTTGCGCAGGTCCTCAAGCTCACCGTCGGCTTTGGCGCGGATCTCGCCGGAATAGGCACCAGCGCGCTGAAGCCGACGGATCTCCTGGTCCTTTTGGGCCACCAGCCGCAGCGTCGCGTCACGCGCTCTTGAGATGCCTGCGCTGGCGGTGCCTTCCGAGCTCAGACGCTCGGCAAACTGCAGCGACGCCGCCGCAGTGGATTCGCCGACCAGGGCCTCAGAGCTCGCAAAGAACCGTTGCGCATCGGCGGCGTGAGCGGCCGGGTCATTGGCGATCCGGCGCAGCAGGATATCGAAATAGTCCGCGGCGGCGTCCGCCGATGCGCCCAGGGCACCGCGCTTGATCTGAAAGATAGCGAAGGCCCGCTCAAAGTCGGCCAAGGCCTCGTCCTCGGCACCGTTCGCCGCCTTCGCACGCGCGAGTTCGAGAATGTAGCGCCCGAGCGGCAGCGAATCTGCGTCCTGAGCCTCGTAAATGGCGAGCGCCGCCTCGATCCGAAGCACGGCGAGTTGCGGAGAACCGTCATTGCGGTCGAGGCCCGCCAAGTCCACCTGCAGTCGCATCACCAGCCAAGGCGCTGCCGATCCAAGGATGTCGGCTCCGCGGGGTCGGCCCAGGATGTCCAAGGCGGTCTGTAGGCTCTGGCGCGCTTCCGGGTGCCGTTTCAGGGCTTCTTGGGAGGTGCCAATAATCTGCCACGCCTGGGCGTCGCGGACCGCTTCGCGATCATCGGCAGAAAGCTGTAGACTAGGCATCTTGCCCTGAGCGTTGAGCGCAACGGAAGCGGCGTGGCCGAGCTTGAGGTCGGATCCCGACGCTGTGACCAGACCCGTCGCGGCCGGCACTGCGGTACTGCGCCGCAGGTCGATGGCTTGGCGAGCTAGCGTGATGGCCACTTCGAACCGGCGTTGATTGCGCGCGTGGGCGGCCAGGACATTGAACGACAGCGCGCTCAGGGGCGCACTGGAGGCCTCGCTGACCAGTGGGGCGGCGGCTTTGAAATAGGCCTCCGCCTCCACAAATCGGCCACCGTTCGAGGCGTTGATGGCCACATTGAGATAGGCCTCAGCCTGATCGACGGGACTGAGCCTGGCCAGCGTGCTTCCGGCTAACTGGCTGAAGCGGGACTCTGCGTCACCGAATTGCCAGAGTTGGGCTTCGAGATAGGCCGACTCTCGTTGCTTGGCGGCAGAATTTCCGCTGGCTTCCGCTGCGGCGTTGAGAGTTTCGATCTGACCGCTGAGGACTGTTCCCAGGTTGGCGGTCTGCTCGCTGGTCGCGGCCGGGGGTCTGGTCCGACCGAGCACGACCTTTACGCCCGTGGCCAGCACATCGCCGATCGCGGCATAGCCCTCGGCGGCGATGACGTCGCGACGATCGCGCGCCTCATAGATGATATAACCCACGCCGAGCGGTTTGCTTTTGCAGGCCGCAACAACCGTCTTGGTGAGTAACGGATCTGCGACGACCGCCGCCGGTTCGCAGGTCGCGCGTTCGGCTAGACCGGCGCGCCAAGCCTCAGCGGCAGACGCCCCACCATCGCGGAAAGCATAGATCCGCCCCAAAGTCTGGGACCACCCGCGGCAAACCACCTGCCAAGCGCGCAGTCCTGCCCGGGTGGCCAAGGGATCGTCCCAGTCGCGGACAGCTTTGCACACAGCGCCACTGCGCGCGCTCTGGCCGAGTGCAAAATCGTCGCGCGGTGGCGCGGCTTGTGACTGGCCCGCCGCCGCCAGGACCACTGCCGTTAGCCAAGCGATCCAAGCGTCGCGAAAAACGAGACGCGCGCGCATCGCCTAGTTGGCCTCCTTCCAGACTTCCTCGTTTGTGGCGCTGGCGACCGTCGGATCGGCGGTTCCGGCGGCGGCGGTCTGATCTTCGACGGTCAGGGCGGTCAGCTGATCGGTCGAGATGCTGATATTCGAATGGACATTAGACGGCATGCAACTACCCGGCTGCAGGATCGCGCAGGCATTCAGCCGATAGTAGGCGCTGGGCGAAACGCCTTTGTCGAACGCAATGCCGTCAGCAAGTGAAACGCCTTGGCCGGTCAGGATGGTGGAGCCGGACGCCAGCGCACCGCTGAGTTCGATATAGTCCGGCAAGCGACTGGCATCGACCGAGGTCACAGATGTACGCCCCAATAGCAATTGTGGACCAGGGGTTCCGCCCAACAGATAGAGGCCTGTCGGAATGGTGCCCAGCAGCCCCGATGTGTCCTGCTGCGCGACCTTGCCGTTGGCACGAAGGGTCAAAGACCCCGCCGTGATCAGGATGCGTGGGCCACTCGCTGTCTGGGGGGCGATGATTGCCTTAACGGCCTGCGGGACACTAGCGGCCTGGGTCGTCGAGAGTTTGTCGATAAAGTCCTGATAGCCGATGAGGATGTCCCTACCAGCGTTCAGCTCGACGGACCCGAACGCGCGGACGTCGGTAAACAGGCGCCCCGTCGCCGAGGTCGACGCGCCGATCGAACCCCCATTGTTGGCAATGACCTTGATGGATTTCGGCGTCCAATCTCCGATCGCGGCATTCGGTGCTCCGATCCGCACAGTGGTGGTGTTGGTTGTTCCGCTGGACGGCGCGAAGGCACCGGTCACGACCACCTCGGCCTTGGACCCCGCATAGAACTCCAGGGCTGTCTTGATCTTGGCTACGTCGATGCCGAGCGTACCGATGGCCAATGTAGATCCCCGCACGGAACCGGAGCTGTCGCCGACGAAGATCTGCACGATCGGCGCATCGATCATGCCGAGCGCGCTGCTGCTCAACGTCGATCCACCGGACGCCGCCGTTGCGCCCTCGCCCAGGGCCAAGCCTCCGCTGGCGGTGACTTCCAACCGTACGGTTTGGGCACGCCAGGTACCGCCCAGCGAAAGGTCGCTGCTGCGTGAGAAGATACGGTCGCCAGCCGTAACCACGCCGGTCGACACCTTGCCCGCAGCTTGAAGCCGCACGCTAGAGGCTCCGGCGGCGGCAACATCCCCGGCCAAGGCGATGGCTCCACCGCTGCGGATATCGATGTCGCCAGTCGCGAGGCTGAATCCTTCGATTGAGGCGGTCGCCGCCAAAGGATCGACCAGTCGCTGGATTGCCCCGCTTTCGCTATTCGTGATCAGCCTATCTGCGGCACCCATCGCGGTGGGGCCGGATCCCGACGCCAGCGTCCCACCGACCTTCACGTCGCCCGAAGCCCGGATCGCGATGTCGTCGCCCGCTCGGACTGACGCTAGGTCCACGGCTCCGGCCCGAGCGCGCACAGCCACGTCTCGGCTCGCTGAGATGAGGCCCGTGCCGCGTACAACCGCGCCATCCGCCAGCACATCACCGCCAGCGGTGACCGCGCCGATGCGGACCTCCCCAACACCCACCGATTGGAACCGCGCGTCCCCGCTGGCCGTCGCCGTGCCCTCTATCGCGATACCACCGCGCGCGCGGACATCGATGTTCGCGCCGGCAAGGCCAAGGTCACCGGCCAAGGCAGTCCGGTCCGTCGCGAACAGGGCATCCCCGACGCCCTCGCCATCGCCCGCGCCCCCGGCGCTGAGCATACCGCTCACTGAGACGTCGGTCGCCGCACGCAGCACCACGTCGTCGCCGGCTGTTGCCGACCCGAGGCTGATCGCGCCACCCAGCGCTAGGACCGCGACATCGCGGCCAGCGCGGATTGTCCCACCGTTCACCGACGCGCCCTCCAGACGCACATCCCGGACGGCATCAGCTGACGCCAGTCGCAGCACGCCGGTTGCGGATCGTAAGGCAATGTCTCGCCCCGCTGTCACAGCCTGGGCGTCAAGGCTTGCGCCGTCGAGCAGGGCGTCGCGACCAGCCTTAACCTCCAACACTGCAAGGTTCCCGCTCGTCGCCAGCAACCGGATGTCATCTGAGGCCGTCAGCGAGCCCTGCACCGCAATCCCGCCCGAGGTCGACTTGAGATCAACGTTCCGCCCCCTCAAGGATGCGCCGAGGCTCGTCGGCTCGGTGGCCAAGAGTCGATCCCCTACGCCGTCGCTGTCCTCGCCGCCTGCCGCTGAAACCGCGCCCGTGATCGTGATATCCCGCGCCGCGCGCAGAACCACGTCGTCGCCCGCCGTCGCTGCGCCAACCTTGAGCGCGCCGAGCGAGGCCCGCATGGCGATGTCTCGCCCGGCGGTCACGGCCCTGGTGTCCACCTCGCCGCCATCCAGCAGCACGTCCCGATTGGCATTGACTTGCCCCGTCGTCGTCAGACGGGTTGCGGCTTGAATCCGCACGTCACCGGTGGCGCTGAGATCTCCCGTGACGGTGACGTCTGCCGCGTCAGACTTGATGTCGATGGTTTGGCTGCCCAGGTCAGCGTCACCGCCCAGGGCCGTACGATTGAGCGCGACCAAGGCGTCCGCCGCGCCGACCGCGTCCATACCCGGTCCGGCGCGAAGCCGACCGGAGACGATGATCGATCTGGCGGCGCGCAGAACGATGTCGTCTCCCGCGCTGGCCGATGCGATGGACAGCGCGCCTGTAGAAGATCGCAGGGCGATATCTCGGCCCGCCGTCAAGGCTCTAGCCGTCAAGTCGCCCGCCGCGTCGATGGCAATGTCGCCACCCGCCGTGGCCTCGCCCAGGCTGGTCGCACCTGTCGAACGGAGCCAGATGTGACTGCTCGCACCGGCGGCGGAAAGTGCACCGCTGAGATTTATACCCGCAGCGCGCAAATCAATAACGCTACCGTCAGCCTCGCCCGCCTCCCCAAATAGCGAAGCCGTGCCGCTGGACCGGGCAAGTCGGTCGCCTGCCCCGCTCGCCACAGCCCCCAGGCCGGATTTCAGATCACCGGTCGCCGTCAGGTCTCCCGCCGCCCAGATCACGATATCGTCGCCCGCCGAGACCGTGCCTACGCTGACCGCACCCGAGCGCCCATTGATGGCGACGTCCCGGAGCGCGGTAAGGCTGCCGGTCGCCATGACCGCGCCGCCGTCGATCACGATATCGCGGTCTGCCATGATGGTGCCGGATACGCTGACCAGACCTGCGGCCGTCTGCAGGCGCACATCGCCTGTGGATTCGGCGCTGCCGATCGTGATCCCGCCACCGTCGGACTTCACGTCGATCGTGCTGCCTTGGAGGTCGAAGATGCCGTCGAGCCCGGTCGGGTCCGAGGCAAACAGCTGGTCGCCGACACCCAGCCGTTCCAGGCCACCGACTTTGAGCGAGATGGCGCTGATCCCTAACGCGGCGCGCAGCACGATATCGTCGCCTGCCACCAGGCGGCCCACCGTCAGAGCACCCAGTCGCGAGCGCAACGCGATATCGCCCAGCGCCGTCAGATCCCCCACGACCAGAGATGCCCCGCTGTCGATCAGGATATCGACGCCGACAACGGACCCACTGCCCAGTGTGGCATCGCCCGCCTTGATGCGGGTGCTGCCCGCGGCATTAGTGCGGAAAATGTCGACGATGTGGCCGCTGACATCGATATCGGAGTTGCCGAGATCGAAGGTCAGGCCGCCGATGATCAATAGGCCGCCCTCCGTCGGATCGGTCAGGCGGTCACCCAGTCCTAGGGTTGAGGGGCGGCCGGTCGTAGACACCACACCCGTGGATCGAATGTCGCCGGTCGCCCGCAGCACCACATCATCGCCGGCTGATACCGTATTCAGCCGGATCGCCTTGCCGTCGCGCGCGCGCGCCGCCACGTCGCCGTCCATGGCGGTCAGAACCCCGGTCGCCTCGACGCCGAGCAGCCCGGCACCCGCGCCACCGTCCAGCAGGATATCGCGGCCTGCGGTCACGGTGCCGACCTTGATCGAACCACCGGTCCCGGCCTGGGTCTGGAACCGGGCATCGGTGGCGGCGATCACGATCCCGGCCACCACGATGGACCCCGCGCTCGAGCGCACATCGATGGTCCGGCCGATAAGGTTCAGATCACCCGCTAGACGCGACCGCGCCCCACCGAACATCAGGTCACCAGCCTGATCAGCTGCGGCAGAGTCGGCACCGCCGGTCGTCGCGAGCGGGCCGGCAACGGTGATGGCACCTCGCGCCCGGATCACGATATCGTCGCCTGCCATTGCGCCGGCGACGGTCACCACGGCGCCAGCGCCGGTTGACCGGACACCGGTATCTCGGACGGCGCTCAAGAGCCCGGTTGTAATGGCACCAGCTCCGTCGATGAGCACGTCCCTGCCGGCTGTGGCCGCGCCGATACTGATGGCACCAGTCGACTGCAATCGGACATCCGAACCGGAACCCGAGGCCGTCAGGGCCAGCGCGGTGAGCGAACCGCCGACAATGTCCACGTCGTGACCCGCGAGGTCGAAGGCTTGTCCTTCCAACGTTACTGACCCGTACGTTGTAACGAGTACGTCACCTAGACCGATCGCGTCCGCCGCGCCGCCCGCGCTCACCGGTCCCGTAAGTGTGACACCCCCCGCCGTGCGCAGCACCACGTCATCACCCGCCGAAGCACCGGCCAACCGGATCGCCGAGCCGTCCCGCGCCCGAGCCGCCACATCGCCGTTCGTCGCCGTCAGCAATCCCGTCGCGACCACGCCGTCCGGGCCAGCACCGCCCCCATCCAGCAGGAGGTCGCGGCCCGCTATGGCAACACCGACGGTGACAGACCCACCCGTCAGAGCCTGCGTTTGCAACCTTGCATCCGTGGCCGCGATGATGGCTCCCAGGACGGTGATCGAGCCTGCGCCTGACCGAACGTCGACGGTGCGCCCGGCGAGGTCCAGGTCGCTCCCGAGGTTCGACTTTGCGGCACCGAAGATCAGATCACCCGCTTGATCCGCGTCGGAAGAGTCCGTACCGCCGCCAGAGCTCAGGTCGCCGGTGACCAGGATCGAGCCTTGGGCCCGGATCACGACGTCATCGCCCGCCGAGGCCCCGCCGACCAGCACGGTGGCGCCGACGCCTGTCGAGCGCACGCCGACATCGCGGCCAGCGCTCAGCACACCTGTGGAAACAGTCGCAGTGCCGTCCACCAGCACGTCGCGGTCGGCGCTTGCGTTGCCGAGGCTGATGGCGCCGCCCGCCTGAACGCGGACGTCCGATCCGCTGCCCGTAGCCGTCGTGGTCCCGCCGAGCGTCACTGTCCCGGCACGGATATCCACGTCATTGCCTGCTAGGTCGAAGGTCCGACCTTCCAGCGTGATGGTGCCTGCTAGCGTTCGTAGGGTGTCGCCAAACCCGGAGCTGTCCGAACCCCCGCCGGCGATTACGTCACCGCTGACGACGACCTGACCTGTGGTGCGCAACACCACATCGTCACCGGCGGAAGCGCCAGCCAGCCGGAGCGTCGCGCCCTCACGCGCCCGCACCGCCACATCGCCCGCGCTGGCCGATACCGTTCCCGTGGACTCCACGCCAGCGCCGTCCAGCAACGCGTTGCGCGTAGCACTCACGGCGGCCACCGTAATCGAGCCGCCGGTTACGCTCTGGGTCTGAACGCGGGCATCCGTGGCCGCGTTGATCGCGCCGTTGAGCGCACATCGACGGTACGCCCCACCAGATCCAGGTCGCCGCCGAAGTTGGATTTCGCGACGCCGAACATCAGGTCGCCGGCTTGATCCGTCGCTGCGGAGTCTGTTCCGCTGCCCGAACTCAGGGCTCCGGCGATGATGGTGCCCTTGGATCGGATCACCACGTCGTCGCCCGCCGATGCGCCGCCGACCGCTACCGCTGCGCCGACCCCCGTCGAGCGAACGCCGACATCGCGGCCCGCGCTCAGTACCCCTGTCGACACCGCTGACGCCCCGTCAACCACCACATCGCGACCTGCATTGAGCCCGCCCAAGCTGATCGTTCCGGCCGCCTGGACACGGACGTCCGACGCCGCACCCAAGGCGGTCATGGTCCCTGTCGTCGTCACCGCGCCGGCACGAATGTCGATGTCGTTGCCGGTCAGGTCGAAGGTCTGACCTTCGAGCATCACCGTGCCGTCGCTAACCCGCAAGGCATCGCCGCGTCCGGCGCTATCCGTACCGCCGCCTGCGGAAATCGGTCCGGTGATGGTCACCTGGCCCGTCGTCCGGATGACCACATCGTCGCCTGCAGAGGCCCCCGCAAGCATAACCGTGCTGCCCGCTCGCCCGCGCACGGCGACATCACCGCTCGTCGAGGTGACGATGCCGGTCGACGTCACCCCGACGCCGTCCAGAAAGACCTCGCCGGCTGCCGTCACCGCGCCGACCGAAATCGCGCCGGCCGTCGCGCCTTGCGTTTCAAAGGTGGCAATCCCGCCAGCGCTCGTAGCGCCCGTCACGTCGATATCCAGACTGGATTGCACGCGAACGTCTGATGCCGCACCCTGAGCCGTCAGGGCACCGCCGACCGTCACGCCCTCGCCGCCAAGATGCAGTACGCCTCCGGGCAGAACGTAGGGCGTGCTGGCATCGTCCAGATCGAAATAATGTAGGTAGATAGCCAGCTGGTCGGCGGCCTCGGTAGCGCCGTCGATGATGCGGTTGTTGGTCGGAACCAGACGTTGGAAGGGCGTGCCGGAGGTAGCGCCGCCAAGGATGTGCGTTCGTCCATAGATGCTGAAGGCCAGGGCATCGTCCCCGGCCCGGGCCGAGGCGATGGTGACGCCAGAGCCGCTGTGGTCGCCGGGCGTCGCGCCCGGGGTAACCCCGCCGCGGCCCAGGACGGCGATGTCGCGACCGGCCTTCAGGTCTCCCGTGGTAATCGCCTTGAAGGAATCTATCTGCAGGTCGCGCGTGGCCGTGACCGAACCGAGTTGAATGTTGGGCGCTAGGTTCAAAACCGGCGTCAGGGAAACCCGCGTCTGGATTCTGACGTCTGACGTCGTCGTGTCGACCGGCCCGGCGGTGTCCGGATCGTCCGTGCTGGGCTGACGGCCCGCGATGGTGGCCCCGCCGATCTGAATCGACTGACTAACGATATTGACGTCGAAGCCCACCACACTGAAGACCGTCGCTGGGTTGCCGTCGAAATCGAGGAACGGAAGGAGCGTATTCAGATCGTCCGCGACGCCGGGTGCATCTCCTGGCGTCATGCCCGGCGAGTCGCGCCCCGCCTTCACGTCGCCTGTGACCGCGACTGAGCCCTTGGGGGCACGCAGCACGATGTCATCTCCGGCCAGTGCCGAGCGCAATTGGACGCTGCCCGCCGGGGAATAGACCGCCACGTCGCGTCCAGCGAACACATCGCCGGCTTGGATCGAGGCACCGGCCGAGTTCTCCGCACGAAGGTTGATATCCTGGTGCGCGGTGACCGCCTTGCCGACACCGGTCGCCAGCCGCAGCGCGGCCACGCCGCCGGCATCTGCGTTGGTCGCCATCACGAGGACGTCGGAGGCCACCTGGGCTGAGCCCAGTGTCTCGCCGCCGTCCGGCGCACGTCCGGCAGCGACGTGCCCCACAACGGTAATCGTCTGCGCCTTCAGATCCAGGTCGTGCCCGACCATCGTTGCCCCGGTTAGGGTATCGGCGGCCCCGGATAGGTCCGGATCACCCGGCAAGCGGGTCTGGCCCGCCTCCAGATCGCCCGTGGCTGTCAACGCGCCAGCCAGGGCGCGAACGCTAAGGTCATCGCCAGCGCGGGCCGTGCCCAGGGCCACGTTGCCGGTGGTGGCTCGCGCGATCAGGTCGCGACCGGCGGTCATCACCGAACCTGCGGCGAGCACGGAGTCGCCCGCCAAAACCTGAATGTCGCCGGTTGCGCTCGCCGTGTTGATCAATGTGGCGGTCGTCGCGCCCTCCAGGATGATGTCGCCAGCGACGCTGCCTGTGCCCTGGGTGGTGGCTGAGCCGAGGCTCACCGACCCGCTGGTGGACTTCACCAGCACATGGGCGTCGTCGGATGCGCCAATCCCGGTCGACGTCAGGCTGGCGCCGCTGGCTGCGACAGAGCCCGTCGCCGATGTCACCTCGATATCGTCTCCGGCGGAGACCACGCCGGTCACTGTGGCCGCCCCTGTGGTCGCGGTGACGAACACATCGCGCGAGGCGGTCGCTGAACCCAGGGTGGCTGCGGGCCCGAGAACCTTAAGATCACGCGATGCTGCGCCAGAGTTCAGCGACGCGGTCGTCGCGCCATCGATCGTCACGTCGCCAGCCGTTGCGCCTGTCCCCAGCGTCGTGGCCGAACCCACCACCACCGATCCGGCCGTCGAGCGCGCCAGGACATGGGCATCGTCCACCGCGCCGGAACCGGTCGAGGTCAAGGCCCCGCCGCCCGCCGTGACAGACCCGCTGGTCGCTGTGACTTCGATGTCGTCGCCGGCGGTAACCGTTCCCGTGACGCTGGCAGGACCTGTGGTCGCCGTCACGAACACGTCACCGCTCGCATTGGCCGAACCTAGGGTCGCCGTTGGGCCCAGCACCTTCACGTCTCGAGACGAGGTGCCGGAATCCAGCGACGCGGTCGTGGCACCCTCGACCGTAATGTCGCCAACCGTCGTGCCGGTCCCTTGGGTGGCGGCCGATCCGACGGCCACCGCGGCGCTGGTTGACCGCGCCAACACGTGGGCATCGTCTGTCGCCCCGAGGCCGGTCGAGGTCAGGTCGGCACCACTCGCTAAGACAGCGCCGCTTGTTGCGGTGACTTCGATATCGTCCCCGGCGGAAACAACGCCGGTTACGGTCGCCGCGCCCGTCGTGGCGGTGACAAAAACGTCCTGGACCGCGTTGCCGGAACCAAGGCTCGCCGAAGGTCCGAGGACTCTAAGGTCGCGGGTCGAATTGCCCAGGGTGAGTGATGCAGACGTTGCACCTTGAACCGTGACATCGCCTGCCGCGACGCCGGTTCCTTGCGTGGTGGCGGCACTCACCAACACCAGGGCGCTCATTGAGCGGACCAAGACATGCGCGTCGTCCGCCGCGCCCACGCCCGTCGACGTCAGACTTCCGCTGACCGTCACCGCGCCGCTGGTCGCCGTGACTTCGATATCGTCGCCGGCAAACACCGCGCCGCCGACACTGGCCGCGCCCGTCGTCGCGGTGACGAACACGTCGCCAGCCGCGCTGCCCGAGGTCAGGCTCGCGGTCGGGCCCAGAACGCGGATATCGCGCGACGATGTGCCCGACCCCAGCGTCGCCAGGGTGATGCCATTGACGGTGATGTCGCCCGCCGCCCCGCCCGTCCCTTGCGTCGTCGCCGACCCGAGCTCTGCGGACCCGCCGGTTGAGCGGACCAGCACGTGGGCATCGTCCGCCGCGCCGATGCCTGTTGACGTTAGGGTGCCGGTTGCCGCCGTCACCGACCCCGTCGTCGAGGTGATCTCGATGTCATCACCCGCCGTGACCGATCCGGTGACGCTGGCCGGACCGGTGGTGGCCGTGACGAACACGTCGCCCGCCACGCTGCCCGAGCCCAGGCTGGCCGTCGGCCCTAGAACCTTCAGATCACGCGACGAGATACCCGATGTCAGCGTGGCGCTGGTCGTGCCCTGGATCGTCACGTCGCCCGCTGCGATGCCCGTGCCTTGTGTTGTTGCCGAACCGACCAAGACCGAACCCGCCGTCGACTGGACCCACACATGGGCGTCGTCGCCCGCTCCCACGCCGGTAGACGTCAGGCTGCCGCTACCGGCCGCGACTGCGCCGCTGGTCGCGGTCACCTCGATATCGTCACCCGCCGAAACCGTGCCCGTGACGGTAGCCGCACCGGTCGTGGCGGTCACAAACACGTCGCCAACCGCGCTCCCGGACCCCAAGCTGGCCGCTGGCCCCAGGACCTTGATGTCGCGCCCAGACGTGCCGCTGCTTAAGCTGGCGCTGGTCCCGCCCGTCAGCACGATATCCGTGCCCGCCCCAGAGGTGGCCGAGGTCACCGACACGTCGGTGCTCGCCGTCACGGTGGCACCCGAAGCCCCGCTGAGAGCGCCGACATTCGCGCTACCCGCCGAGGCCGTGACCGTAGCCGTACCGCCCGTTGACGCGACTTCTCCGATCGTCACCGATCCCATCGTCGCCGAAACGTTAGCGGATCCCGCGGCCAGGGCCGTGTTTGCATTCAGGTCGCCGGAGGCGGCCGTCAGGACCAGCTCACCAAGCGCGTTGATCGAGGCCGAGGTGGCCGCGTTGATTGTATCAATCTGAATGAGCGCATTCGACGCGCCGCGCAGGACACTCAACGGGCTGGCCGCGTCCACGAACGTCAGGTCCACCAGGGCATCGCCACGCGCGAACACGAAATTGCCCGCCGTCATCACCGCGCCGGGTGAGATCACAACCCCGCCCGGCGAGTAGAACCAGATGTTGCCACCGGGATCCGCTCCGACCAAGCCCGACACCTGCCCTCCGGTGTCGACCATCACCGCTGTGGGCGACCTGTTCAGGACGATGTCCGAGGTCTGGCCAAAGTGGAATGTGACCCGGTCAGCGCCGCTGACGTGAAAACTGTCCCAATTTATAACAGTCCGGGTGGCCTGCAGCGCAACGTCTAGCGTGTTGGCGTCCGGCGCCGTGATCACCGGCAGGGTCCCGCCGGTCGTCACCGCGATCGACCCGGCGGCCGGTACTGCGGGCAGGGTCTGCGCATGGGCGGCGACAGCCAGAACCAGTCCCATCCCGACCAGCGCAGATGTGGCAAGCAGCCGCCGCCGACCCGGTAGGGGCGTTGAGGCTAGGCCGGTCATGATGGGTCCCGACATGGCTCCCCACTCACCGTGCGATCACGACTTGAACCAGCAATCGCTGTGCCGGTTTGTTCGGAGAGGTCGGGAAAGGCTTGTCGAACGGTTGGGCCCAAGCAACCTGTGCCTGAATCCCGTAGGGCAGGCGTACCTCCAGGCCTGCACCGGCGGAGCGCAACACGCGGCTGCTGGACCCGATGTCCAGGTTCTGGACGTAGCTGACATCTCCAAAGGCGAACGGCGAGATCGTGACGCCCTTTAGGACCCTCAGCGGCTTAGTCTGGAGCTTGGCTTCGCCGCTCACTTGGCGATCTCCGGACAGCACTGCCGGCTCATAGCCACGGCCGATGGTCAGGTCGCCGACCGCCATCTCTTCATAGGCCACGAGCGGGCGATTGGTGTATTGGGCCTGGGTCCTGAGGCCGAGGTCGATCCAGCGATAGGTCAGGTGGCTGTCACCATCAAACCGCACGACCCACGCATCAGGTCGGCCCTGGATCCGCGAAATGCCCTGCTGGCCCGCCTTAGTGCCGCCGAGCACGGTGAACCCTTTGCGTACCTCGAGCTCGCCATTCCCACTGACCGCAAGTTGGGGCGCGAGATCGCGCGCAACGGCGCTGCTGATCCGGGCCCAGGCCACCCGGATCTTGTCGTCCGCCAGCACGTCTCCACCAGGGAAGGCTGTCTTCTGATTGACGAAATCCACGCCGGTGGAGGTAAAGACGCTGTAGCGCCGCAGTCGGACCAGCGGATACCGCGCCTCCGCCGTCGCGACGAACGACTGGCCTTGTAGTTTCAAGGGGGCCAGTTGCCCGCCGGGCCGCGATTGCCCGTAGGCCAATGAGACCCGTCCCAGCAGCCCGCGACTACCAAACCGCGCCTCTTCGACCACCTGGGCAATCCACTGCTCGTTGGCCAGGGCTGTTCGGTAGCCGATCAGGGTGGTGCGTTCGCCAAAGGACGTGAAACTGTTCAGGTCGATCCGGGTCAGTACCCCCCAGGGGCCGAGCGCTTCCGGGCCGGTGTTCTGGGTCGCAACGAGATAGTTGATCGGATCGCGATCTACCTGGACCTCAAGGTCAATCGCGCCTTGCCCCTCAGCCGATGGGCGCAGGGCCGCCGAAAGTCGCACACGTGGGACGTCGTTGGCGAGCAACAGATAGCGCTGGGCCGTGTCGAGGTCGAAGGGCGTCATACCGCGTAGCTTGTCGAGATAGGCTTCTACCCGGTCCTGGCTAGGTCCTATGTCGCCCCGCACTCGAACAGCCACAATCCGGGCCTCGGTGACCTCGATCCGCAGGCGTCCGCTGGAGATGGTCTGGGCAGGGATCTCCACCCGAGCGAGGCGTCCCTTGCGAAACAGGATCAGCGCCAAGCGATCCCGGATCTCGCAGATCTTCGCCACCGGGATCTCGGCGTCGATGAACGGGCCAAAGGCGGCCTTCACGTCGTCGGCGTCGATGGACGTGCCGACCACGTCGAGCGCTTGCAGTTTGAAGCTGAGGGTCGAATTCGCGAGAGGACAGGGCGGTGCCGTGGGCGCACTGAACAGGTCGGCGTTGCGGTTGGTTTGCGGTCGAGCGCCGCGGCGGGACTCGGGATTTAGATCTTCGCGCGTGGGAACTGTACGCTGGGGTTTCGGTGTTGCACTGACCTGAGCCAGCGCATGGCCCGCGCACGCCCAAATCAAGGCCGTGATGAGAACCACGCGAAGATTTGCGGCCCGAACTCGCACTGTATTCGTCGCCCTGCGCCCTGCGCCTCGCGCCCCCACAGACCCGATACGAAATCGAAACCATACTCGGACGCTATTGGCGACGTTGATTCCGACACGACGGAGATTATCTCGATTTCGATTTCGGCGCCTCGCTGACGGCTTCAGCCACTTACGAGACCCCAACCGTTGTCTTCGCGGACCTTCCGACTGCCCGCCTCGGAGCGTGTTCCGATCAGTGGAACCGGCCTTGTCAGGTCAAATATCCGACCCGCAAGAGGTGGGATTTAGGCAGGTGGGATGGCTCGCCAGAAAAAGACCATTGCCAAGCCTAGAGCGCCGGGAACGCGCCAGACTGCCCGACAGCACCCGATCATTGCGAAATCCTCATCTGAGCATCCGCAGTGGATAGATCGTCAGCCGCGCCTGTACCCCGTGGTCCTGCAGGTCGCGTTTGCCGGCCACCTCCACGCTTTTCAGTGCATAGCCGTAGGTTATCCGAGCCGACATTGCATCGCTGGGCGTCCAAGTCAGCGAGGTGCCGAGGCTCATAATCCAGTGTTGCGGCTGCGGCACTTTCGCGTTGCGCATCACAGCCCCGTCGGCGAACGTGGCGACGCTGAAGGCTCCCCAGTTGAAGGCGCGAGCGCCACCCTGACGGCCGGCGAGGTTTAGCGGATGGGCGAACTCGACCGATCCAACAATACCCTGGTCAGCGAGCAGGACGTTTTCGCGATAGCCACGAACCGTCGTCTCGCCACCTGCCGACAATCGTTCGCTCGAATAAAGCACGCCGCTGCTCATCTGGCCGTAGAGGCGAGCGCGCAGCTCCAGACCGCGAGGCGACAGTCGGCGCGCATAGTTGACCTGGGCTAAAGCGACCTTGAAATTGGGATCGGGATTCGTCAGGCCGACGATGATTGACCGCGTGCCTTCAAGGCCCATCGATGCGGTCAGCGACACGGCGAATACCTGATCGACATTGCGGACCACATAGTCGCCCACGAGCCTGAGCGCCGTATAATGGCTGCGGCCATCGATGGCACCGGGCGCGAAGGAGAAGGGCTGGCCTAGCAAGGTAGTCTGGGCCTGATGCCAGCTCACCAGCGCTCCGGCCGAAAGCGTACGGGCGGATGACCAGCGACCGGCCTCCGCCGCTGGCAACAACGGTCGGTCGGTCAGCTTTCGGCTGAGACCACCCTCCAACACGCGCTCCTTGGCGGTGATGTCCAACGGAGTTAGTAGCGGATCAATGACCGCTGCATCGTTGTAAGCAGCCCGCACGTTGGCGACTGTCCGGGGTGAAAAAAGCGGAAATACATAGTTGGCGTAGACGTCTTTGACGCCTTCAGTGATGCCAACTTCGCCACTCAGAATATCGCCGGCACCCAGCAGGTTGCGCACGAAGCCGCCCGCCGCCGCGCGCTCGCCGCCGATAGAAGGCGAACGGTTGTTGGCCCCGGTCAGATAGAGGTTGTAGCGATCCTGCGGAAAGATAGTGGCGATCAGGCTGGCCTCGCCGGGGCGGGTGCCTGGCCGCAGATCGGCGTTGACTGTGCGAATGGCGGGATCCTCGGCCAACAGTCGGAATTCACGCTCCAGGTCTATCGCGTTGAGGGGGCGGCGCAGGGCGGCTGGCATCCGATCGCGGATAAAGGCGGCGTCCAGGCCCTTGGGGTCGCTGTTGACCCAAACGACGGCAAGCCGCGGCCCCCCGTCGGACGGCGCGACGAGCCCGCCATAGATGATCGTCAGGTCCAGGGTATCCGGTGCAGCGCTCAACCGGACGACCACGCCGGAGTTGACGAAACCGGCGGCCAGGAACGCGCGGTTGATCACCTGCACCAAGGCTAGCGCTCGGCTGACGCCTCCATCCGCCGGCAGACGGTTCAAGGTAAACTGCCGACGGACCCATACCTCGTCCAGAGCCTCGCCCGGCCGATAATCCAGGCGTAGGTCCGCGTCGGGTTCATCCGCAGGGTGCCAGCGGCGCGGCGGCAGAGCGGCGTCATGCGCACCCTCTACGCTCACCCGAATTTCGCCGAGTCCCGGTCCTTCATCAGGCGGTAGACGTACATATCCGCCCGGTATCGTCGGCGCAGGGGGCAGAAGGTTCGGCGGACGCGCGTATTCTGGGCGAGAGGTCTGTGCACCAGGTCCCGTGCGGCCCAGCAAGACCTCGGACGGCGCAGCCTGGGCCCGCACCACCTCCGGCGTGGTTACCGCCAGGAGCACACTCACAGCAGTGGAAAGCGCGCGGCCCGGGTGCGGGATCAAGGGCACCCTCCGAGGCCCGACGTCCGAACCGACCGCGGGCGATCCACGCCGTCTGCCGAGACATCGCGGGCATAAGGCCCAACCGGACGCGTGATGAGCTGACTGACCGCCCCGGTCGAGCGCGCCGCCGGACATTGACCACGCAACACTTTGGAAGCGTCAAGCACGGAAAGATCGCGGCTGACGATACCGCTAGAGACGTCATAGAGCCCAGTTTCCAGCTTCACTTCACCGTCCACCGCCACGGTATTCACCCGGTCCGTCGAGTTGATGAAATAGCGGCTCTGGATCACCACATTGGCACCGCGCTGCTGGCCTAAAGCCAGGATTGAGCCACCGTTGGAGACGATGGCGAGCGGGTCCGAGATCGTGATCTTCCCGCCTGTGCCGGCCCCCGACGAGGTTTGGATCACCCCAGGATCCTTGGCCCCCCTAAGCACCAGGAGGCCAGGACGGTCGATGCCGATGACGATCTCCCCGGCAGCCCCGGCGAAGGCGTTGGTGGTGATCCTGCCGCCATCCGACACGGTTATACTGTCCGCCGAGATCATCACGGATCCGGCGTCACCCACCTGGCCAGCGACATTACCCGTCCGCACGTTGCCGGCTTGGTTCTCGCTGGAGATCAGCGAACCCAGCCCATCGATCCATAAGAGGCCGGCGTCGATGCTGATCAGGCCGGCGGAATTGGGATTGTTGGAGACCGTTGAAATTGCTCCGCCGCCGACCACGCTGACGCTGCCCGACTGGATATCCAAGGCTCCGGAGGCACCCAGCGCGCCGACCTCAGCCGCCGAACTAATCAACCCGCTTTCAACACTCAGGGTCTTGGACTTGATTGCGATCATTCCAGCGTTGCCCTCGCCACGGCTCGAAGTCGACACCCGGGCCAACTTGCCGATAGTCAGAACGTCGGCGCTGATCTCGATGAAACCTGCGTCCCCAACCGAGGTTTCGGTCGCTTCGGAAGAGATGGCCGCACCATTGTCCAGCGTTAGGGTCTTAGCCGTAATACTGACATCACCGGCGTCGCCGTTGCTGAGTGTGCGCGAGCGGATGTTCCCACTGTGGTCCAGGCTGACGGTATCGGCCTTGATGATCACGTCACCTGCATCGCCCGTCGCATAGGTGTCCGAGGACACGAACCCGGCCCGATCAAGCAACAGAGACTTGGCCTCGATCCGCACCTCGCCTGCATTGCCGGTGCCCAGGCTGTCGGAGCTGATGTAAGTGATCTTGTCGCCGCCGGTTACCCGTACTGTTCCGGCGACAACGGAAACGCCGCCTGCGTCGCCGGCACCTTGACTGTCGGATGAGATGAAACCGCCACCCGTGATGTCGAGGGTGTCGGTGCGGATGGCGATCGTTCCAGCGTCGCCCGAGTCAAAGGTGTCGGACGAGATAAACCCACCGTCTTTAAGTTTGATCGACTTAGCGTCGACAAAAACACCTCCAGCGCTGCCCTCACCCAAGGTCTCTGAGGTGATGAAGGTGAACCCACGGCGGTTGCCGTCCAGCACCAGCTCTCCAACCTTGATCGCCACGACACCTGCGTCACCAGATCCACTGGTGCCGGAGGAAATTCGCCCGTCAACCACAGTGATTGTGTCTGCATTGATCAGGACCGTACCGGCATCACCCGTTCCTCGTTGCGAACGCGAGGTGATCGAACTGCCTTCCAAGATGGTGAGCGACCCGGTCTTGATCGTGACCGTACCGGCATCACCTGAGTCTAAGGAATCCGAGCGGATTGCCGCCGAGGTATCCAAGGTGATGGCTCCGGCTTCGATCACCACGTCGCCGCCGATCCCGGCACTATTGCTGTTGGAGGTAATCGCACCGTTCGACATCTGAAGCGTCTTAGCCGCCGTGATCGAGACCCGGCCCGCCGGACCGTTGGCAAGGCCAATGGTGTCTGACTGGATGCGAGTGTCCATCAGTCGCACGTCTCGACCGAATAACTCTACAATGCCGCCACTTGCGCGGCCGTTGGTGTTGGAGGTGATTTCGCTGTTGATCACAGTCAGATCACCCGTCGCTTTCAGGCGAACGAGGCCAAGCCGGTTGCCCGGTGCGCCGTTGGCTTCGACCCGGATGTTGGTCTCGTCCAGCACCAAGGTGTCGGCCTCAACCAAAATCGTGCCGGAGCCCCCCTCGCCGAAGTTGTCGGCCTGAAGCCGAGTCTCGACGAGCAGTACCTCCGGCGCCTTGATACTTATGGCACCAGCACCGTTTTCGTTGGTGCTGGACGCAGTGAACGCCGCGCCGAGGACCGAGATGCTCTTCGTTGCGGTCAAGGTGAACGCGCCCGAGTCGCTGACCAAGCCCGGCGCCGAGCCGAACGTTCCACCAGAGATGTCAATTTCAGCCCCGCTGATCGTCACATCCCCCGGGCGAGCTGCGCCGAGCGAGGTGGCGATAGCGATCCCGCCGCCGATCTGGATGGTCGGCGCGGTGATGACGATGTGGCCACCTTGACCCGCCCCCAGGGCGCTGGACACGACGAACACGCCATCAAGCGTCAGAGCGTTCGCCGATAGCGAGACTACGCCACCGAAACCCCCGGCAGCGTTGGTAGAGGTGACGCTGGCGTTGCCGCGCACGACGAGGTCCTGGGTTGCCGCCAGACTGAGACTGCCCCCTGGCGCGGCAGTGGTCGTCACCGTGAACAGAGCGCCGCCGTCGATATCAATATCTCGCGCCTGGATCAGCAATGCCCCCGCTGCACCACCGGCCCGCGCTGATGTGCCGATGGTTGAGCCCTCTGAGACCTGGACCTGCGTTCCCTGTATGCGCAGATCGCCGCCGCGGGTGGAGCCACCGGTATCGGAGATCAGGTTAGCGCCGCGCAAAGTCACCGTCCCTCCAGACAAACGAAGGGCCCCTGCCGTTGAGTCATCCGAGGTGATCACCACGCCGCTGTTGCGGATCTCAACAGCACCGGAAGCGGTCGTCGCCAAAGGATTGATCAGGCTCAGTGAGACCGTGCCCGCCCCGACGCCAATCAGGTCAAGACCGCGCACGACCAGCCGGTCGGCGGCGGCGAGGTTGGTGTGAAGGAAGCGCACGTCGGCGCCGCTGAACGAGAGGGTGTTTGCTGATGAGGCGAAGTCGGCACCCACATTGCGAACCTCAACCGCACCCTGCCCGCCGACGAAACCGAAGCTCTCAGGCGTTGCCATCGACAGGGTAGAGCCGGTAGGTGTCGCCACTTCGAACCGGCCACCATCCGCAAAGCGCACCTCGCGCGCCGTGGAAAACCAAGCCGCCCCTGACACGTTCACGCGCGCGCCAGTGGTGAACAGCACACCTGCTGGATTGACGAAGATGAAGCTGGCGCCCGGCAGACCCGTTGAGTCGATCGTTCCCGCAATCTGCGAGATCTGGCCGCCTGTGACCCGGTTGATTACATTTCGGACCGGCGCAGCCCCGGCAGCGCGGGTCCAGGCTGCGGTGTCGCCCTGGCCGAGGCTGAAGGCGCTGAAACTGTGGAACAGATTGCTCCCGGCCAACGTACCGCCGTCGATGGTGAAGAGCTTGCCGGTCTGGCTCACCGTTGTGCCCAGTGCGCGGACCCCGCCGACGTCAGGTGCAATCGCGGTCTGAGCACCGGCGGGAAAAGAGACGATGGCCATCGAAGCCGCCATAAGGGCGATCCAAGCCCCAACCGTAAGCGCCCCAACCGTAAGCGCCCGGCCCGTCATCGCCAGGCTCCGATCAGAGTGAAGGCGGCCCAAATGTTGGGGTTGGCGTTGACCCCGCCGGCCTGGATCATTCCCAGCTGCGCCTCGCGCAGCGCCTCACCTTTGGCGCTACCCCCGCGATAGTGCTCGTAGAAGCTCTTCATCAGTGTGGCGGTACCAACGTCGTTCACCGGCCATAGCGAAGCGATCGCGCTCTTGGCACCCGCCTGAACGGCAGCTCCAGCCAGACCCATGCTGGCCTCGTCGTCCCCCACTGCCGTTTCGCAGGCGCTGAGGACAAGAAGGTCCAACTCATCGCCCCTCGCACGGTTCTCGGTCAGGATCTGACGTAGTTCCGACAGCAGAATGGTCTCACCGTTGGCGACAATGAAGGCCCGGTCCGAGCGACCGTTGAACGAGGCATGGGTGGCCAGATGCAGCACATCCACCTGCTCGCGCACCAGCGCCTGGACCAATTCGGCCTTGTGGAAATTCTCCAGCACCCAAGAGCGCTGGATCCGTTTGCCGTCTACCACGGCCGCCAACCGCGCCTCCGCGCCTGTACCGTTCAGCTTTTCGAAGTCGCCGGCAGGTAGCCGCACTTCCATCTCAAGCGACGCTGCGACCAACTGCATCCGCTGACGGGCATCGGTCCCGCCGGGCTGGGAATAGGCCAAGGACGGTGCCACCGAAACCCGTGTGCGCTCGACCAGGAACCTGTTGTCTCCATCCAAGAGCACCGAGAACGGCAGGGCCCGCAGCGCGCCATCGGGCACCACGGCCAGTTGCGAGCCAGGCTTTAGTTCACCCTCAATCGGCTTGATCAGCAGATCGTAGAGCTGGCGTGAAGCCGCGCGCCATTTGTCATCCTCATCGTAGCTGAGCGACAGCACAACGGCCTCGACCAAGCGGGCGATGACTTGACGGTCGACGTTGCGGTTGGGGGTAAGACGGCGGAATGTAGGGGTCCCACCCTCTCCCCCGGCAACGTAGAGCAGTTCCAGCCGATCCGGCAGCAGGATCGGGTAGAGCAGCACCTCACCGGCCGCCAGAGTCTCAGGCTTGAGTGCATCGCGCGCCGGGATGCATTCGCTGCCGAAGACACTCTGTAGTTCCGCCTGCCGATAGGCCTCAACGATCTTCTGGGCGTCGCGCACGCGGATCATCTCGGTGCCGCCCTGCGCACCCGCCAGCTGCACATCCACCGCGCTTTGGAAGACGCTCCGCATATAGAGGGAGAAGGTCGTCTCCTCAGTCAGCGGATCGAAGCGGGGTAGTAACGGGCGGATCGCCTCTAGTGAATCGTAGGCGGCCAGTACATGTGCCTCCCGTCGCGCCGGATCGGCCTGAGCCAATAGCAGCCGCCACTCCGGCAGCCGCGCGGGCAACGCCCGCTGGCTTTCCAGCACAAGAGCGCGCTCAAGCAGCCGCCGGGCGTGAGCCGCATCGCCGGACGCCAATGCCATCCGCGCCGCGAGCGCCGCCGCGAATGCCTGGGCGGCCGGACCCGGATCAGCCTCGCGGATCGCGACAACCATCGGCTCCAATTCCGGCGCCGGACCCCGCCGCGCGTCCAACATCGCCGCTGTGAGCCTGCCCATCACCTCGGCCCGGAGCGGACCATCGGCGATCCGCCCCGCCAGTGTCAGACCGGCGGTCGCGGACACAATCGCCTGAGCGCGAAACTCAGTTGCGGCATCAGCGGCCGACTCAGCGACCGAGAGGCGCAGTCGCGCTAGACGCAACAAGGCAAGGGAGGCTGTACGATAGTCGCCCGCCAGCCGCGCCTGCTCCGCAGAGCAATCCAGCGCAGCCAGAGACAGGGCTAGGTTCGTGTTGCCCAGCACGCCTGAGCTGAGCAGCAGGTCACAAGGACCGAAACCAGCGCTCACACGTTCCACATTGCGCACAGCCTCGCTGGACCCGCCTCGCGTCGCACGCCCCCTTGACCCGCCCCGCGATCCCGCCACGGTCGGCCCGGATAGCGACACCAGCCCCAGCCGATAGGCCGCTATCGAGGCGGTCTCCGGAAGCGCGGCTGCCTGCGCCAATCTGAAGGCTCCCAGCAGGTAGGATTGGGCCTGAAGTTGGCTACCCTGCGGGCTCACCCGCATCAGCTCACCGGCGGCAGTGCAGTATTCTGCAAGGGCGGCTGTTGCCGGTCGTTCTGTACCAGCCACCCGTGGATCCAAAGACGCCGCCAGATCCTGATAGGGGTCGTTTGCACTGCGAAGCGCCAGTCGCGCTTCTATGGTTGCAGCGCCTAGCCGCAGTGTCTCGCTGGTCGGATAGGCTTGGAGCACGCCAGTCGCTAAACTGCATATGCGCTCTGAAAGAGCGGCCTGCGCCGCGCTGGCGAATGCGCTGAGCCCGCAGAAGGCGGCCAGCGCAAGGCAGCCGCAAATCCGGCGCGCGAATCGTCGTCGGTTCATCACGCCCCCCAGACGCATGTAGGCACTGTGACCCCACCCGCGCCCGACGACAATCCCGGTAACACGGTATGGCAAGGCACCCTTTGCCGGGCGAGCGCCCTGGCCGGCATTGCGCGGATCATTGCCTACAAGCCTGAGACCACCGTGATCGCGAGAGTATCCGCCAAACCGCGGGAATCCCGACCCTTCAGAGCTGGGGTGTCCGGCCAAAATTATGCCAGCCTGATGCAGGCCGCGCAGGTAACCTTCAGCGTTTCCACAATCTCCGTTTGAGGCAGTCGGACGACGGTGACGTCCTAGACTCAACGGCGGGCACGGCTCGCATCTGCCCGCAGGATCTCGGCGACATGCGCATCATCTGCGACTTCGATGGCACCATCACGCTCCGGGACACTACGGACGCAATCCTCGATGCGTTGGCACCCGTAGCTTGGCGCGCGTTGGAGCACGACTGGGTGGCGGGCCGGATCAGCGCCGCCGCCTGTATGCGGGACCAGATCGCCCTGGTCGGTGGCTCGAAAGCCGCCCTCGACCGAGTTCTGGATCGCGTGGAATTGGATCCAGGCTTCTGCGCATTCGTGATCTGGTGCGACAATCATGGACTGCCGCTCAGCATTGTCAGCGACGGCGTTGACTATTTCATCCGGCGGATCCTGACCCGCCACGGCCTGGCGCATCTCCCAGTCATCGCTAATCGGCTGGCGGGCGCGCCTGGAGCATGGACCCTAGATCAGCCCTGGTCGCGAGCCGGATGCGCGGGCGGCTCGGGCGTCTGCAAGTGCGAAGCGATCCGGTCGGACGCGCCGGCGGTCAGAACCGTTTACGTCGGTGACGGCCGCTCGGATTTTTGCGTTTCGGCCCGCGTCGATCTGTTGTTCGCCAAGGGCGCTCTGGCTGACTACGCCGCCGCCAGATCTCAACCCTTCGTACCTTTCGACACCTTCGAAGACATCACTCGCGCGCTGGCAGCGATAGCCGCCGAGACGCGTGAGCCCGCCGTGCGCGCCACCGCAATCTGAATTCTACCAAGGAGCCTTCATGTACGACGCTGAAGCCAAGCTGACCGAGACCGAACTGCGCGTCCTAGAGTCCGAATACTGCTCCTGGGGGGATACGGTCCACTACCTGGAACACCCGAAATTCTTCGACACCTGCGACGGCTCGTACATGTACGACGCTGACGGGCGGGCGTTTCTGGACCTGCAGATGTGGTATTCTGCTGTCAACTTCGGCTACCGCAATCCCCGTTTGAACGCTGTTGCGCACCGACAGCTGGACCGCTTGCCGCAGGTCGCATCGCAGTATCTGCATCGCGAAAAGGTCGAGCTGGCTGCGCTGATCGCCCAGGACGCCGAGGCCAAGTTCGGTGCCAAGGGCCGCGTGCATTTCAACGTTGGCGGCGCCCAGGCCGTGGAGGACTCGCTCAAGCTGGTGCGCAATGCGTCGGGCGGCAAGAGCCTGATGTTCGCCTTCGAGGGTGGCTATCACGGGCGCACCTTGGGTGCCTCAGCGATCACCTCGTCCTATCGATACCGTCGACGCTACGGCCACTTTGGCGACCGCGCGCAGTTCATCGAGTTCCCCTACCACTTCCGTGGCCCTCGCGGCATGAGCAAGGACGAGTATGGCGAGCAGTGTGTGGCCAAGTTCGCGCGGCTGTTCGAGACCGAGTACAACGGCGTGCTCGACACCAAAACCGGCCAGTGCGAGTTCGCGGCCTTCTATGTCGAGCCGATCCAAGGCACCGGAGGCTATGTCATTCCGCCGCCGAACTTCTTCACCGGCATCAAAAAAGTCCTCGACCAGCACGGTATCCTGCTGGTGGTCGATGAGATCCAGATGGGAATGTTCCGGACCGGCAAGCTGTGGTCCATCGAACACTTCGGCGTCACCCCGGACGTGCTGGTGTTCGGTAAGGCTCTGACCAACGGACTGAACCCGCTGTCCGGCGTATGGGCCAAAGAAGCCCTCATCAACCCCACTATCTTTCCACCCGGCTCGACGCACTCGACGTTCAATTCGAACCCGATGGGCACCTCGGTCGCACTCGAGACTCTGAAGATGGTTTCAGAGACTGACTATGGCGTGATGGTCATGGAAAAGGGCGCCTACTTCCTAGAGGGCCTAAAGGCGCTTCAGCGCCGCTGGCCAGAAATCGGTGACGTCGACGGCCTAGGCCTGGCCCTGCGCTGCGAAGTTTGCGAGGCCGACGGCTATACGCCGAACAAGCCCCTGCTGGACCGCATGGAGGCGGAGGCGATGAAGGGGGATTTGGAAGGCCCCGACGGCCCAATCGGTCTGATCCTCGACGTGGGAGGCTACCACAAGAACGTCATCACCCTGGCACCTTCGCTGGAGATCACCTACCCGGAGATTGATCTGGCGCTGACCCTACTGGACCAGCTCTTCCGCCGCTGCGTCCGGAGGTAATTCCAGCCGTGCAGCCCGCCCTGCTCTGTCTGGATGACGCCTTGACCGGCCAGTATCGCTTGCGTGATGCGGTCGCGGATGCGGGCGGCATAGTGATGGATTGCCGAGATCTCGGACCTGCACTTCGCCTCTGGAGCCGGCCTCAGGCGTTGGCGGCGTTGCGCCAGCGGATCGACGCTATGCTACCGGAGAGCCTCGGGCCGCTGATGGTGTTCGGCGGATCGGGCGACTTTCATCATGTAACACCCCTATTGCTTGGCCGGGCGCTGGAGGCGGCAGGACGGCCTGCAACGACGGTTCTGCACTTCGACAACCATCCGGACTGGGTGCGCTTCGGCACCGGTGCCCATTGTGGCTCTTGGGTAGGGTTGGCGGCCCGGCTGGATGGCATTGCCAAGCTGGTGACCATCGGGGTCTGCAGCAACGATATCGCGCAGCCTGCAGCAAAGGGCGCTGATCTGACGCTCATCACGGAAGATCGGTTGGAACTCTACGCCTATCGGGCTCCCGGATCGCTGCCGACCGTTCAGTTGTGCGGGCGAAGCTGGCCGACCATAGAAGCGATCGGCGAGACGGCCTTTTCGGAACTGCTGGCCAGCCGCGTCGAGACCGAGGCGGTCTATGTCACCATCGACAAGGATGTCCTGTGTGCCGCCGATGCCGGAACCAATTGGGACCAGGGCCGCACGACCCTGGATCTTTTGCAGAACCTGATCCTGCAAGCGACACAGGGCCGGCGGATCATCGGCGTTGATGTCGTGGGCGACTGGTCGAAGCCGACCTACGGCGGTGGACTGATCGCAAGCTTGCTAAAGGCAGGCGAGGCGTTGATGGACCAGCCCTGGCGCCGCCCCCCCAGCCATACCCTAGCGGTCAATGAGCGTGTCAACCTTGCGCTCCTGCGCCAGTTTCAGACGGGGTTCGCATGACCTCCGTCACACTCTGGACACTCGGCCTGATCCTGTTCTGCGTGGTGGCGGAGGCCGGATCGCAACTGAACTTCAAGGCGGCGGCGGATGCGGCCTCGCCGGAGCGACCAATCGGGTCCCTCCTGACGCAGCGGCTCCTGTGGCTGGGTATCCTACTTTGGGCCATCGAAGGTGTCGCCTGGTTGCTCGTCCTGGAACAGGCTCCTCTTTCAATCGCATTTCCGGTGATGAGTCTGACCTATGCCGCAACGCCGATTGCGGCTGCGCTGGTCCTGGACGAACGCCTGACCCGCCGCCAAGCCATCGGTGCCGCCTTGGTCACGCTTGGTGCCGTTCTGGTTTCAATTTCAGACCTGAAGGTCAGTGTATGAACGATGTCGGCTTCCATCGCGCGACGGCGATCTGCAAGGGCGTGCTACTGCTTCATGGCTTGACCGGCGCACCCGCGGAGATGCGGCTGGTCGGGCGGCGATTGACCCGAGCAGGCTTCACAGTCGAAACGCCGCTATTGGCCGGCCACGGCCATGACAAGCAAGCGCTGGTGCGGACGACTTGGCGTGACTGGCTTCAATCCGTCCGAGACGCTTATCTCGATCTCGCGGGGCGAGTGGACGAAGTCTATGTCGCGGGTATCTGTGTCGGTGGCGCGCTGGGCCTGGCGCTCTGTGCGGAGTTTCCGCAGATCAAGGCCGCCGCCGTCTATTCCATGACGTTTGAGTACGACGGCTGGAACATGCCGCGATGGAGTACGGCGGCACCGCTGATCCAACTGGTGGCCCATCTACCTCTTGTGCGTCAGATCGACCTGGCCGAGCCCTATCCCTACGGCCTGAAGGACCTAAGGTTGCGAGAAATGGCCGCGCGCGCGCCAGAAACGCTGATCCCCGGGGCGATCGACAAATTGCCGCTAGGCTCGCTCTACCAGATGTACCGGCTGGGCCGCCGGGTGGAGCGGATCGGCGCACAGATCAGGACGCCGACACTGATCGTCCATGCGCGCGAAGACGATATGAGCCATCCACGCAACGCTACGCGTTTGCAAGCCGCACTGGGCGGACCCACCCACCTGCTGACGCTCGAGGATAGTTACCACATGGTACATGTGGACCGCCAGCACGGGCTGGTCGCCGACGAAACGATCCAGTTCTTTGGTGGAGCCGTCCGGCTCCGCACGGAGCGCTCGGAGTTGGTCAATGCTTGAGACCAGGATCGTCGAGAGCCTGACCGACGTGGATCGCGGGCAGTGGATGTCGCTCTTTCCGGATGAGCCGGAGGGCTACGACTATCTGGTGGCGGTCGAGCAGGCCGGTTTGCGGGGGTTCCGCTGGCGCTACCTGATGGTGTTCGATGCGGACCGGATCGTCGCTGCAGCCCCGGCTTTCCTGACTGAGTATCCCTTGGAAACGACACTTACGGGCAACGGAAGGCGTCTGGCAGAAGGCCTGCAGAGACTAACCCCAGGCCTATTGACGCTGCGCCTAGCCTGTATCGGGTCGCCCTGTTGTGAGGTCGCTCAGATGGGGTTTGCGCCGGATCTGGAACCCGCAGCCGTAGACGCCGCGACCCGGGCGTTACTGGACGCCTTCGACGCCGAGGCGCAGCGCCAACGGTGCGGTCTCCTGGGTCTCAAGGATGTGGCCCGCCCGGCGACAACCCGTTGGGCGCGGGTGGCAGAAGCCGCTGGATATCGAGCAATCTCAGGATTGCCAACGGCGGTGCTCGATATCGATTTCCCGGACTCGGAGACCTATTTGGCGGGTCTTAGCCCCGGAACGCGCAAAGACATGCGTCGTAAACTGAAGGCACGCGACAGCGTCCGAATCGAGGTCCGAGGCGACATCGGCGATGAGATTGACGCGGTCATGCCGCTCTATGTCCAGACCCGGGCACGCGCGGAGATGACTTTGGAGGAACTTACGCCAGAATTCTTCGTCGGCGTTGGCCGACAGATGCCGGGCCGGGCGGTCTACGTCTTCTACTATCAGGGCAACGACTTACTGGCGGTGAACCTGTTGATTCAGACCGCCGGGACACTGCTAGACAAATTCTTCTGCATGGATGCAACGCGCGGGCGGCCCCTGAATCTCTATTTCTTGAGCTGGTTCACCAACGTCGAGCTGTGCTTGGCCCGAGGCCTTCATCGGTACCAAGCCGGTCAAGCGGCGTATCGCAACAAGATACGGCTGGGCAGCCGACTGGAACCGACCGCCAACTACTTTCGCCACCGCAACGCCCTGGTCAACGGTGCTTTGCGCCTAGCCGCGCCCTTATTCGCAGCTAGCCCTATGGAGCGGGAGGCGGCATGAGCCTTTGGAACACAGGTCCGATTGCGAGTCTCAACCGCCGCCGGATCGCCCTTTGGGCGCTGTGCGGCGCGCTGCCTTTGCTAGGTCTGGGCTATCAGGTGGCGGCCAAACATACCGCGCTCATTCTGGCCGGAACATCGTTCGGAACCGCCTGGTTCGGAAAGTTGGTCACCTTGCCCAGCGCCTGGGCGCAGCTGGGACTTGAAGTCGTAACCTTCGGGGCCTGGATGACTGTGCTGTCGACGATGAAGCTCAGTGCAGCGTTTCCGATGACGGCTTTGGGCTACGTGCTGGTGATCGCAGCGGGGTGGAGCCTTTTTCATGAGCCTGCGAGCCTGATGCAAGCTCTAGGCGGCGCGGCCATCCTGGTGGGGATATGGCTGATCGCCGACGGCGAGGCCGACGCGAGCGGGGCAGATTGATGTCTATCGCGCTGAAAACCCTGATCTATGAGTGGCGCCGGTTTGCGCCGGCGATGATCGCGGTGGCCTTCTCAGGCCTGCTAGTTCTTCTGCAGGCTGCCGTCATCCTTGGGATATTTTCGCTCTCTAGCCAGTATGTAACCCGCTCCGGTGCCGACCTCTGGATCGGCTATCCTGGCGTACAGAGTCTTGATCTGGGGCGACCGATCAGCGGCGATGCCGAGGTGTTTGCCTGGATGGACCCACGGATTCAGCGGCTTGAACCTTTCCTCTGGGGCAGCGGGGAGTGGCGGACCCGAAGCCAGGGAATGGTCAATGTCTATATCGTGGGCGTGCAGCCAAATGCCGATGCGATGGCGTTGTCCAGCGCGCTCTCGCCGACCGAACGATGGGCAATCGCGGCACCGGACACTGTGCTGGTAGATGCCGCCGACATTGCAAAACTGCAGACTGCGGTGGGCGAGAGGGCCGAGATCAACGGACGCCACGTCCGCGTCGTGGGCGTGACTCATGGCCTCAGGGCGCTGGGCGGCGTCAACGTCATTGCCTCGCCTACAACAGCCCGACGGCTCGACCCTGCCGCAGGACCCAACGGTCGGGTCGCCTATCTTCTCGCGAAGGTGTCGCAACCGGGCGAAGCCAAGGCCGCCGCCGCAGCGCTCAATCGCGTCGGCGCGGCCCGGGGGTTCGAGGCGCTGACCGCCAAGGCGTTCGCACGTCGGACGACGCTCTACTGGCTCGTGGAGTCCGGTGCGGGGATCGCTTTCTTATTCGGTAGTGTCGTGGCGGTTCTCGTAGCCGTGGTGATCACCAGCCAGACGCTGGCCGCCGCCGTCGCTGGCTCGTTGAAGGAGTATGCCGCGTTGCGAGCCCTCGGCTTTTCTATGCGCGCGCTACGCCGGATCGTTTTGGCCCAGAGCGCCTGGGTGGGGGTTGCCGGACTGGCGGCAGGTGGGTTCCTAACCTTTCTGCTGGTGCTCGTGGCCCGAGTCGGCGCGATCCCTGTCGTGCTGTCGCCGGCTATGATCGCTGTGGCGGCGGCACTGATTTTCGTAACCGCCCTTGGGTCCGGCGCGCTGGCGTTGCGGCGCGTGGGCCAGGCTGACCCGGCGACCTTGCTCCTATGAAATACACTTCGATTTTCATTCTACTGGCGCTCGTCGGGTGTTCGTCGGCGGACAATGCGACTTCACCCGCCATTGCAAACGCCCCACTGGCCGTGGCCAAGGGCGTGGTGGAATCACAAGCTGGGTTAGTGCGCGTTCTGGCGCCAGCCGATGGGACCATTGTCGCGATCGTGGCCGAGGAGGGCGATCACGTCGCCGCCGGCCAGGTCCTGGCGAGGTTGGACGACCGGCAGGCTCGCTTGGCCGCGGACGCCCTCTCAAGCGAAGTCGCCGAACGACGCGGCCAGGCCGACGGGGCCCAGGCTCAGGCTATCGGCGCAGTACGTGAAGCCAGGCGGCTGCGCGAGCTGGCCGATGCTGACGCCGCGCCGCGCCAGGATGCGGACCTCGCCGCCACAGCCGCAGCCGCAGCCAACGGCCAAGTCCGGCAGACCCTCAACGCGCTGCTGACGGCAGAAGCGCGACAAAAACTGGGTGCCCTCGACCTGGAAAAACGAACCGTTCGTGCGCCTGTGGCCGGGCATATTCTACGCCGTAGTACGACCACCGGCGCATCCACTCTGGTGGCCAGCCCGCTATTCGTCCTGGAACCGGATGGCGCGCGCGTGGTCCGAGCCGAGTTGGACGAAGCGTTTGCAGACCGCGTGACCCCGTCTTCAAAGGCCGAGATCACGCGCGCGTTCCAACCCGGCGAGACCTGGCGCGGGCGGATCGTGCGGGTGTCTGACGTCTTGGCCAACCCGGTACAACTCGAAGAGCCCTCAGCTCATGCCGACGCCCGGGTGACCGTGGTGATCCTGGCCCTGCCGCCCGGCGCGAACCTGCGGCTGGGGCAGCGCGTACTGGTGCGGTTCAGCCGTTGAGACGCCTCAGCGCCATAGGCCTTGCCGCACTGGCTATGGGCTTAGCCGGGTGCGCAGACCTGAGCGCTGCTGACAAGGCACCGCGCAGCGACCCCGTTGGGCGACTGATTTCCCGGACGCCCTCACCCTGGACGGCGGACCTCGGCGATCCGGTCCTAGCGGACATTCTGCGTCAGTCCGATGCCGGGAACCTGGACGTCAAATCAGCCCTGGCGCGGCTGGCGCGCGCGGATGCAGAGGTGGAGGCGGCTGTCGCCGCAAATCGCCTGAGGGTGGAAGCCGGCCTGGTCGGTGCCGTGGGGGGCGCGCGTCTGAACAAGGGCACGTCGGCGGCAAGCCCTACCTTCGAAGCGGCCTATGAGTTTGACCCTTGGAAGCGGTTTGCACGCGCACGCGCTGCAGCAAAGTCTGATCGGCAAGCAGCGGCCTGGGACGTGGACGCTGCACGCTTGGCGGTCGGCGCGCAGACGGCTCAGACCTATGTGGATCTTCGTGCTGCGCAGGCGGCTCTTAGATCCTATGGGCGGCGAACGCTTCTGGCCAGCGATGCGGTTCGCCTCACCGAGGCCTCGCTGGCCTCAGGCCTTGTGACCTCTCAAGCCCTGGAAGCGAAGCGCCTCGATCTTGTCGTTGTGCAAACCCGATCCCAGGCTGGGGCCGATGAGATCGTCACCCTGACCCGAGTACTCGGGACCTTAACGGATCAACGCAGCCTTGCGATCCCAGACGGCGGCCTTCCCGCTGCGCCCGCGGCAACGCTGGTTCCGTCTTCAGAGCAGGTGGATCGTCGGCCCGATGTTCAAGCCGC